>JAHRHW010000008.1 GCA_019100305.1 Candidatus Thiodiazotropha taylori
AATCGCGATGGTATCGAAGAGTTCGCCTATCAGGCCGAAAAGCTGGTAACCGGCGACCTTGTATTGCTGGAGGCTGGTGACATGGTCCCCGCTGATCTGCGTTTGATCTCAGGTATCGATCTTCGTCTTGATGAAGCAGCCCTGACCGGTGAGTCAGTACCTGTCGAAAAACAGACAACTGCTCTCACCGAGACAGATCTGCCACTGGCCGATCGGAGTAACATGGCCTACAAAGGCACCCTAGTGTCCAATGGACGTGGCACCGGTCTGGTGATCGCCACCGGCATCGATACCGAATTGGGTCAGATTGCCACCCTGTTGAAACACGCGAAGAAGGCAAAAACACCCCTGCAGCAGAGGCTCTCCCTATTTGGGCAGCGCCTGGGCATTCTGGTGGTGGCCATCTGTGTGTTGATTTTTCTTGTCGGTATTCTCCGGGGAGAGCAGATTCTGCTCATGTTTCTAACCGCAGTCAGTCTCGCAGTGGCAGCGATACCCGAGGCGCTGCCGGCAGTTGTCACCATCGCCCTGGCCCTGGGCGCGAGAAGAATGGTGCTGAACCATGCCTTGGCAAAACGCTTGCCTGCGGTGGAGACGCTGGGTTCTGTGACCTATATCTGCTCTGACAAAACAGGAACATTGACCCAGAACAGGATGCGTGTACGGCTCCTCTTCGCCGATGGAAAACTCAATCAAAACCTCTCTGTCGAGGATGCTTCGCCCTGGCATCAGCTTGCGTTGGCCATGACACTTAACTGCGATGCCGCTATCGACGAGCGTGGCAACCCAACAGGGGATCCCACCGAGGTAGCCTTGCTCAAAACAACCGCCAAAATTGGGTTGTCCAGGGAGAAATTGGAACAAAAATTTCCGCGCATCAACGAAATACCCTTCGATGCACAGCGCAAATGCATGACCACCTGTCATCTAGACCAGGACAACGTGCTCTGTTTTACCAAAGGCGCACCAGAGAAACTGCTCAGTCAGTGTCACAAGCAACTGGGCAGTAGTGGCACAGAGCCTCTTAATCGGAGTGTAATTCTTGAACAAGCTGAGACTATGGCTCTGGATGGCTATCGGGTACTCGCCTTCGCCTTCCGAATCTGGGCAGAACTCCCCGAGGACCCGACAGCAGAAAAACTTGAGTCTGGGCTGACCTTCCTTGGACTTGCCGCTCTATTTGATCCACCACGTCCCGAAGTCAAGCAGGCGGTGGATCAGTGTCGCACCGCAGGCATCATTCCGGTAATGATCACCGGTGACCACCCGATCACAGCCCGTGCAATAGCCCGACAGCTCATGATCACCGACAATAGCGATGGGGTACTGACAGGCGACGACATTGAACGCATGACGGAACAGCAGCTGATTGCTGCGGTAAACAAAGTCCAGATCTATGCCCGTATGACACCTGAGCAGAAAATCAATATTGTCCGGGCTCTGCAGCATCACGGAGAATTTGTCGCTATGACGGGTGACGGAGTCAATGACGCACCTGCACTGAAACGTGCCAACATCGGGATCGCGATGGGTATAAAGGGCACTGATGTGGCCAGAGAGGCCTCGGATATGGTCTTGCTGGATGACAATTTTGCCTCGATCGTACAGGCTGTCAGGGATGGCCGTAGAATCTACGACAACATCCGCAAGTTCATCAAGTACACCATGACAAGCAACTCAGGGGAGATCTGGACCCTTTTCCTTGCCCCGTTCCTTGGCCTACCCCTTCCGTTGCTGCCGATTCAGATTCTTTGGATCAACCTGGTCACCGATGGTCTGCCTGGCTTGGCGCTGGCCATGGAGCGGGAGGAGCGGGGCATTATGCACAGAGCACCTCGC
This sequence comes from Candidatus Thiodiazotropha taylori, assembly GCA_019100305.1. GTDB lineage: Bacteria > Pseudomonadota > Gammaproteobacteria > Chromatiales > Chromatiaceae > Thiodiazotropha. The sequence continues at coordinate 1,840 of JAHRHW010000008.1, forward strand.
CCTCCCCACCAGAGCATCTTCGCCCATGGTATGTGGCAGCATATGCTCTGGATCGGGCTGCTAATCGGTGGACTCTCCCTCTATGCTCAAAGCTGGGCCTACCACAGAGGTTCGGAGAACTGGCAAACGGTAGTTTTTACAGTTCTGACACTCTCCCAGATGGTTCATGCCCTCGCCATCCGTTCAACCCGAGATTCACTCTTCTCCATTGGGATCTTCAGTAATGGCTACCTGATCGGTGCTATCGCCCTCACCTTACTGATGCAGATGGGGGCAATCTATCTCGACTGGATGCAGTTCGTGCTGAAGACCACAGCCCTGACACAGGAAGAACTGATCTTATGCCTCACACTCCCATGGGTGGTTCTCCTGGCTGTGGAGGCGGAGAAGTGGTTGGTACGGCACGGTTGGATCTACAGACAGGCAGACCAAAACGGCGCTGTTGGCAGAAAAACACTCCCCTGATCAGGAATTCAATAATGACCCACGTGCGACAAGTGTTATAAATTTTGTTTCTATATTGACCTTTGTACGATTTATACTGTCAGGTAACGGATAAACACAGATTCACCATCCAATATGGCATCAATCAAGCTGCACTATACACACCAACTCGGCTACGACACAGTTCATGAAAAGGTTGAAGAAATTGCACAAAGTCTTAAGGAAAAACTCGGTGCTGAGTATCACTGGGAGGATGTCAAGCTCATCTTTACCCTAACCGGTGCCAAAGGTTGGCTCCTGGTAGGTGAAGAGGATCTCTCCATTGAGATAGAACTGGGTCTGGTGCTGACACCCTTGAAGGGAAAAATAGAGCATACCATCGATAATGAGATCAAAGAGATACTCTCTTAGGGACTGTAATCTCTAAAGTTATAAGCTTATCTTATGAACCGGCTTTGGAATGACCTGAATACTGCCGGTAAGCCGCTTCTACGATATCAACCCCATATATCCGCTCCAGCCGGCGTACTGAAAAGTGGTAACGCGCCATATCCTGAAAATGTTGGATGAACAGCAGGTTGATCAATGCCCCGCTTGCAGCACCTACAATGGGAACGATCTGGGCCGCACTTTTCTGGGTCACTGCGACACCAAACCGCGGTGCAATGGTGGCAATCAGATCGAGTAATGCGGTACTACCCTGTCTTCCCAGCCCATAGTGGTTCAAGTGGTAGGTTGCCGTCGTAACGGGAATCGCAACAGCAGTACGTAATCCGTAGTAGCCAATATCGGCGGCATCATCCATTTCAGTGCGCCCGCCGAGTGCAAACACCTCCAGACAGGCCGCTCGGGCTTCCTCAGATTCCAGATCCTCTCCCTCACTGCGGGCAATTTCAGCGATGGAACGGAGCATAACGGTTGTTGTTACAGGCAGCTCGACAGGCAGAGCCAAGAGACCAAAAGCTCCCGCCATGGCACCGCTGCCTGCACCTATCGCCATGTAGAATTTTTCGTGGGGAAGCCGTTTTTCATGTCGCATCGACATCAAAGCCGCATCGTAGGATTTGGCGATCGCCTTTTCAACGACCAGGTGCAACCGTTTGTACCAACTGCGTGGCATTAGCGAAAGGGCGATCTCAATAGGCGTGCCAAGCACGCTGCTTAATCGTACCGCCAGACTCGGGTGCTCCAGATGCTCCGCAGCCATTTTCAATAGCGCTTGGTCTTGGGGTGACATCGTCATATTAGATGAGGGAATCCCTTTTGATGGCTGAATCTGACCAGACATGATTGGCACCTGGATTACTCTGGATGATCCACCCGTTCGGCTTTGAGGTCGATGGTGATACCCTTACGGGCCTTGGTTTGCCCCAACTCTTTGTGAATTTGGTCCAATCTTCCCACCTCTCGGCCGACGTAATAACCAAGCAGCAGCATTCCGATACCCATAAGCACACGTATCACCATCTTTCGTCTCACGCCTCCCTAACTAAAAGTATAGTCAGTATCACTTCCAGTGCCCCCCTTCTTCACCATAAACTGAGGGTTTGGGCTATCTTTAATATGTAGCACTACGCTGTTTCACCAATGCAGGAAACGGGTTATGCCATTACCGGAAGATCTACTCAAAAACCAGTTACTAAGCAGTGAAATCACTAAGGGATTTGCTCTGGGAGTCGGTGTCGTGTTGTTGACTCCACTAGTTCTTGCAGCGCTATCAGGTGTTGCCCGTCCCGCCAGTAGAGCAGCCCTGAAGACCGGCATCCTGCTGTATGAAAAAGGTCGAGAGACAGCTGCTGAGATCGGTGAGGTTGTCGATGACCTTGTGGCTGAGGCCCGTTACGAACTCGAAACATCACGAATGGAAGAGGAGGCGACTGCTTCTCAAACCGCTGATCCGACGAATGAAGGGGAAACGGCCGCTAAACAGGAACCATGAGGCCAAAAGCCCATATACAACACCAACTGCCACATCGGCTTCGACTGCAGGTGCCGAGTAGAAAGAGGGATGATCCCTTTTTTAAGAACATTGCCAGCAGGATTGAACAACTAGGGCACGTCAAAAGAGTCAGGGTGAACAGCCTGATTGGCTCTCTCGTTATTGAACACACGGACCATTCGTCAGATGGCTTGCTGGAAAAGTTACGCGATTCTGAGCTACTCGATCTGACTGGTCCTGAGACAACTGATGCTGCTGATCCACTCAACAACGTCCCGTTTCTGAAAGCCAATCCTGTTTCAGACAATTTGAAGTCTGTCCAGGGGCGCTGGCGGGAGCCACTTACCCTACTCCTCTTAAGCCTCGCAATCTATCAGATAGTACGAGGTGACATTATGGCGCCAGCCCTGCCGCTCTTGTGGTATGCATTGGAGCTCATAGTCAAAAAAGATCCTGGTCTCTAGTCTCAGAACGCCAACGCTTTCAGGCGATCAACCAGATCCAACCTCTCCCAGGGAAGATCGAGTTGTTGCCGGCCGAAATGTCCATACACGGCAAGTGGTCCATAAAAACCGCTCATTCCCCGCTCCATGGGCAGGCTTTGCAGACGAAAATATCTAATGATGCTGGCCAATCGAAAATCAAACAGCTTGTGAATATGTTCTTGGATCTCCTCCTCTGGCAGTTTTGCGGATCCGAACGTCTCGATCTGCAAGCTGACGGGTCTGGCGTGTCCAATTGAATAACTGAGCTGGACTTCACACTGGTCCGCCAATCCGGCTGCAACGATCTGCTTGGCAACATAACGCGCAGTATAGGCGCCAACCCGGTCGATCCTTAACGGATCCTTACCGCTCAGTGCACTGCCACCCTGTCTGCCAAATTCACCATAGGCATCCATCGCGATCTTGTGGCCTGTAAGACCTGAGTGGAACATCGGCCCACCCCCAACAAGTGGCCCCTCCGGATTGACCAGAATCTGGGTCTGTGCATCCGGTTTCAGCGCCAAATCCCTGAATACAGGTTCGATCACCGTTCGTTGTAGATCATCCTCAAGTATTCTCGGAATAGGTGTATTTGCCTCACGCTGGCAAACCACCAATGTAATACTGTGAATTCGGATTGGTTGACGGTCTTTAAAGGCCACCCCAACCAGCGCACTCGCATCGGGTAACAGATAGGGTAACTCGTGATCTGCACACACCCTATCCAGCTGCCGAGTCAAGGCATGGGCCAGGAAAATCGGCAGTGGCATGAGGGTTTCCGTCTGATTACAGGCATAGCCAAACAGCGTGGCTTCATTACTCACGGTAATGGTGTCCAAGCGATCTTCAGGCAGGGTCTCTATATTTTTTGAGAGCAGCCTGTCAGGCCTGAGGCTCAACAAATTGGTCATCACTGTACAATCACTGGCATTGAAGTCTCCATCCAGGTATCCAACCTGGGCAACCACATCCCGGGCAGTCTGTGATATGTCAACATGTGCGGTAGAAAGAAAGCGTACAGCCAGAAACAACACACCTCCTGATACCGCAGCAACAGCTCTTACACGGGCTGCAGGATCCTGACGTAAGTAACTATCGACAATCTCATCGCTGATCCGATCACACAACTTATCTGGATGACCTGCAGTGACAGACTCTGATGTGAAGATATAGTCCCGCTTCATCTCTGTGTTCTCCTAGTCGTCGCTTCGGATTTCCCCGGCGGCATGAAATCCCTCTCCTTGCGAAACTCCAATTCTTTGATCTGCTCATTGACCAATAGGGGTAGTACGGCACCCGCCATAACCACCAGAATATCAACCAGGCCCAAGGGCGATGTACCGAGCAGTTTTCGCGCCTGCGGCAGAATGGAAATCAATAACTGGGCCACCATGGAGCCTGATAGTGCCCAGTTGAGATAGGGATTCGGATCACGAGCAACAGGTGAAAAGATGCCATGATTCCTTGATCGGCAACTGATGGCATGTAACAGCTGACCGAGGGTCAAGGTATTAAAAACAACCGAGGATGACTGCTGACCCGGACCATATCGGTTCAGGGCATAGATATAACTGCTGATTGCACCTGCGGTGATCACAGCAGATTCCAAGCCCATGTGGGCCAAGTCTCGATTTCGTATGATCGGCTCTGTGGGATCCCGTGGACCCTGCGCCATGATACCAGGATCCGGCATCTCCATTGAAAGAGCCAGACCTGGAAAGATATCGCTGATCAGGTTAATCCAGAGTAGTTGCATAGGATTCAGAGGCTGCCCCAATCCCAGTGCCACACCGGCAAGCATCACCTCAATCTCAGTGAAGTTTGTCGACAACAGAAAGTGAATCGTCTTGCGGATATTGCCATATATACTTCGGCCCTGGCACACAGCAACAACCATAGTCTGCAGATTATCATCCTCAAGTACCACGTCAGCGACAGAACGAGCCACATCCGTGCCTCCCCTGCCCATGGCCACACCGATCTCTGCAGCCTTAAGGGCCGGGCCGTCATTGATGCCATCCCCTGTCATGGCCACAACCCGGCCACTTTGCTGAAGAGCCTGAACGATTCGCAGTTTGTGAGCCGGGCTTACCCGGGAGAAGACATGCACCTTCTTAACCAGACCGGCTAACAGATCCGGCTGCAACCGCTCCAGGTTCGAAGAGTCCATAATCTGCAGGGGCTGTCCATTGCTCAGCCCGAGTTGCTTACCGATTGAATAGGCAGTCGCACTTTGGTCACCAGTTATCATCATGGTCTCAATACCTGCCTGATGGTATTGCTTAATCAACTCATTCATTCCCGTACGTATTGGATCGGCCAATCCAACCAAGCCTAGCCATATCAGGTTTCGGGTATGCATGGCCAAATCACCGTCAACCCACGCATAAGCAACACCAAGCACCCGTAGAGCTTCACCGGCCATACGGTCATTAGCTTGCAGTATGTGTTCACGGGATGCCTCGTTCAGATCTTCCGATTTACTATCCGCCATCCAGCGATTACATCGCGCAAGCACCTCTCTCGGACTGCCTTTGACTGCTAAAAGGTGTCTGCCCGCTTCACCCTTAGCAGCATGGAGGGTCGACATGAAAGGACGATCTTCAGCACGGTACCGGGTTTCGATCCGCGGATAGTTTTGGCGTTGCATCACCACATCGATACCACCCGAATAGGCGGCTTCCACAAGGGCAGTTTCCGTCGGAGAACCGTCAAAAAGCAGTTCATCAACACCGGATCTCAGATCCACATCACTACACAGATTGATAATCTTTAGCAGCTGCCTGAGGTGTTGATGCATTTGCGGTTGAATCCCGGTGCCCTGCTTTAAAAATTCTCCTTCGGTAAATTGATATGTCTCCCCGCCTGCAAGTACCTCGACAACGGACATGTGATTCAGAGTCAGTGTTCCAGTTTTGTCCAGACAGATGACTTGGACTGTGCCAACAGTCTCCACTGCCTTCAACTCCCGTACTGCGACTTGTCTTTTGCGCATCTCTCGGATGCCGATTGCCAAAGTGCTGGTCGCCACAGCCGGTAGCCCCTCTGGTACTGCCGCAACGGCAAGTGATACTGATGACTTGAGCATCTGCAACCAGGGTTGCCCCCGCAGGATACCGACACCAAACACACCGACACAGACTAGCCCACTGAGGATCGCCAGATAGGTTCCCATATCATCCAATTGACGCTCCAATGGCGTATCCGGTGCCTTTGTCGTAGTGACGAGCTGCTGAATCTCACCCAGCTGAGTCGCTGTTGAGGTCCCGACCACCATGGCGAGGCCGCTGCCCCCCGTGACCAGCGTCCCCATGTAGACCATGTTCTGCCTATCAGCCAAGGGCGTGTCCCGATCACCAAGTTGCTCCGCATCCTTGCTCACAGGTAAGCTTTCACCGGTAAGCGAAGCCTCATCGACAGAGAGATGATTGCAGACCAATAACCGAGCATCAGCCGCCACATAGCTACCCGGATTGAGTATCAGCACGTCTCCCGGAACAACAGTCTCGGTAGGCACAGCAGCTTCATGCCCCTCCCGGACAACCTGACATGACCTGACAGTAACCTTGGTGAGTGCCGCGATGGTCCGGTCCGCCTCCCGCTCGGTTACGAACCCAATAACCGCATTGATACCCACCACACCCAAGATGACTGCGGCATCGACAACCCCGCCTGTAGCCGCAGAGACCAAAGCGGAAAAACCCAGCAGGCCAACGGGTAGTGAGTTGAATTGCTCGACAAGTATCGATAGATCGGACCGCGCGACCTGGTCATCCAGGGCATTCAGACCATATCGATCAAGTCGTTTCTCAACTTCTACTGCATCCAGCCCTTGATCCTGATTGCTGCCAAGCGTCGAGACCAACTCCTCAAGTGGAATGGCATGCCATAATCGCTTCTCCCTTTCTGCATAACCTGAGAGTGTCTTGGGGTCTGGGTTTGGTCTGTCGTCCGTCCTAGTAGGCCGTTTTCCGGGTCTGGTGTTTGGTGTAAATGGCTGTTCTTGACAGGCATCGAATCCTTGTTTTTTCAGCGTTTTAACAATCAGTCCGACCACCCATTGCCTATTCATGGTGGTGGAAAAGTGAATAACCAGATTTGCTGTGAGTGGTTTTGCCTGAACTGAAATAACTGCATCATATTCAGCCAGCGACCGCTCGAACAGCGTACAGAGTTTCCGGTTTCTGTAAAGTACAGGCACATGGATGCGAAGACGGCCAGGAACCGCCTCATGCAAGCACCGAATCCTGACTGCTGATAGCCAAACAGCAGCTGCAGATTGCGATGAGTTTTCGCTTCCCATACCGCTGCCCGAAACAGCCATCTTCCGATGGCATAAATGATAAAGAGTTCATAATAAATGATAGATCATGGCTAACTCGATGTCTGGAACTCAACACCCATAACCCGATGGCCAAGAGATCTACCCTGCTCTCCTGATCTCAACATAGTCAAGATGATCAATCGTCCACCGACAAATCCGGCGATTGCGACAATAGACATCAGTTGCAGAATTATAAATTCTATTTATTAACCAGGCTGGATTGCCGATCCTTACAAGAGCACTCGGATGCCACTCTTATTTACATTTTATTTTAAGTTTATTGACCATTATTAATGCATCAATCTGTTAGAAGGGGATAATTTTTATTCCCTATGGAGGTAATTGCGATGCGTCAATCCGAATCCAATACAAAACCGAATAAGTTAGATAGCGATCCACAAATGGATAAAGATATTATCAAACAGAAAATCACCAGGTCTATTCAGCAACAGGTGCCTGGTTCAAATCAAGAGGATATCTTTCACAGTGTGGATCAGTACTATGAGCGACTGCTTTCCACAGCTACGGTTTTTCAACACATTCCAGTACTGGTTGAAGGGGAAGTTAGGGCGGAAGTACGGCATAAGATACACGAAATGTTCTAATCAACAATTCTGGTGCCTGACCAAGTCGGCTATTGCATTAACCAGTACTTGAACGGCAGAAGCCACTAGGTGATCAGGGAGCTGATTCGCCGGGAGGCCTGTTGTATATTTTTCACCACAAAGCATGGCTGCGCATGATTCATTTACCAAATCGACTCGGCCCTCAACCTGATCTCAGACCCTCAGACCAATATCCCTATTACAGCAATTGACAGATCAGTGGGATTGGAGCCATGTAGAGAAAGATAACCCTCCCCGGAGAATCAGTGCCCTAATGGACTATCGATCAGTCAATCTGACTGGACGAAAGATCGACGATAGGCAGATTGTAACTGGTGTCAGACTATTCAGCAGAGGATTCGTGGATAAGAATAGCAAGTCCAACCTCGAAGGCCTGGTCATGCAATCAGCGACAGGAAAAAGATCCCAAGCCATGCAGTTACTTGTCCACTCCAGTCAGCTGCACGATTTTTGTGATACACAGGGTTATACGACCTATGCCCATAGGGTAAGACGGAAAGAAAGGGCTTTGCTCCCCTTAATGGTCGTGCAGGCGAAGGCCGGGATCAGGTATATCGATCAGAGTAGCAATGCGGCCTATTGCAGTGTCGTTTCGCCCACTGAGAGGGTCAGCATCTTGTCGAGTTCGGTAACGATTTGGTAGCTTGTGTGCTTGATCGTATCGACGAAATGCCACTCCGCCTCAGTCCTGTCGGGATGGAACGTAACGACCAGATAGCCACGTTCACGAAGATTGCAGTAGTCAAGGTCGTTGACCATCTGGGTGATCCCAGATTCGTTGGCACGGGCTTCCTCGGCGCTGGTAAAGCTCAAGTAATCCTCCAGACCGGGAGAGCTGATGGAAGTGGTCGCGAACTCGATGCCTACTGTATCACCAGCTGCATCGGTAAGGCGGCCGGCCCAGGCGTTGTGAGTATCGCCTGCGAAGGAGATCAGGTTCTTCTGAGCTGCTTTGGCGTTGGCCAGGATCACCTCCCGGTCATAGGCATAACCGTCCCAGGCGTCCAGGTTGTAAGGGATCGAAGGGCTCTCAAGATAGGCCATCTGTACTGGATCGTTGATTATAGCAAGCTGCTCCTCAGTCATACCGGCAGCCAGCAGCGCGGCAGGATCGGAGCCGTCGACACCATTCGCCACCAGGCTTTGATAGGTCAAGGCGGCGGTGGCAATTACGCCATACTCAGCGAGGCTGACCGTGGGTGCCAACGGGTCTGGGGTCAGTGTTACGGCAGGCAACAGCATACGCATCATCAAGACCTGTTGACCCAACACCTGCCATGTGGCGGTGGAGTGATTGATACGATCAGTGACCCAAGCCATTTGCTCTTCGCCGAGCAGGGTTCGCTCGCTGCTGCTCACATCCTGAGTAAAGCTGACAGTATTGAAATCACCACTTGCAGGGTCGATGTAATCTGCATAGTCGAGCTGCAGATCTCGTCCGATGATGCGGGTATCCAGCATCATCAGGTTGACCAGGCTGCCGAATTCGAACTGGCGGTAGATGCGTCCTTCCGAGTCGGGTGTCAGGGGGCGTAGCGGCAGCCACTCGAAATAGGCCTGGATAGCAGCCTGCTTGCGAACTTCAAAGCTGCCCTCAGTGGCTTCATCATGATTCTCCGCACCTGTGATATAGGCATCGTTGGCAACTTCATGGTCGTCCCAGACGACGATAAACGGGTGCTTGGCGTGGGCGGCCTGCAGGTCGGGGTCGCTACGATACTGGGCATAACGGGTGCGGTAGTCAGCAAGCGACAGCAGTTCACCTTCCGGGTCCACCTGACGCCCCAGGGTTTCCGCATCCTCGCTGGCATAAGCTGGGGAGCCGTCACTATCGGTACGACCATATTCGTAGATGTAGTCGCCCAGGTGAATGATGGCATCCAGATTGTCTTTCAGCGACAGTTCACGGTAGACGTTGAAGTAGCCTGCTGGATAGTTGGAGCAAGAGACCACCGCAAGGCGAACCTGGGAGACTATATTGAGCGGCAGTGTTTTGGTGCGTCCGATCGGGGATTCGGTGGTACCCGCCTTGAAACGATAATAGTAACGCTTGTTAGGCTGCAGCTCCTGTACATCCACCTTTACGGTAAAATCCCGTTGCGCATCAACCTGAGTGTAATCCTCATTGACCAAATCCTTGAAATCACTGTCGGTTGCCACCTGCCAACTGACGATAACGGCCTCATCTTCATCTTCCGCAGGTGTCACGCGGGTCCAGATCACCACACTGTCATGCTGCGGATCACCGCTGGCGACACCATGTTCGAAGCTGTAGTCGCCATCCTCATGATTACAGCCGTGCAGGCCTGAGGAGGTGATCAGGACGGTGGAGTAGGTGCCCAGTTTTAACAGATCCCGGCGACTGATTTTCATGCTGATGGCTCATATGGGTGGCGTGAGGGAGCAGGCGATTTTAATCATAGAGCATGAAATATTTATGTCACTCCGACGACAGGATGTTTTCAGTATTGATAGATTGGCTCAGAATTATTGGTTATTAGTTTAAACGCCATCCAAAATTGTATGTGGCGTCAAAGGGACCAAAGCACTCTTTGTACTTGAAACGTATTCATCAATAGATGGTAACCAGGCAGGAGTGCCCTCTTAAAGCTAAAAAGCAACTAGAAAAGAGCTCTGATCCCTTCTAATGGATTGACGCCAGTTTCAGGGTTTCTGTTCCATCGGCCAATGCCTTTGGAGTCGTTTCTGGCATTGAGCTAGGGTTTGTCAAAGCCTAGGTTCTCCCAAGCTATCAAGCGATTTCTACCAGTTGTTTTGGCATGATAGAGCGCCTGATCAGCACGATGAATAGACTCTTCGATAAATATTTCATTTGATAACGCTGTCATACCAAATGATGCCGTAACACGCATTTCTGCTTTGGTAATGCCTGAGATAGACAGATTTTCAATACCGATCCTCAGTCTCTCAATGGCAAAATTTGCTGTAACCAGATCTGTACCGGGCAAACAAAGCAAAAACTCTTCTCCGCCATAGCGAAATAACATATCAAAAGGACGGATACTGTCTAAGATGTATCTGATCGCAGTCTTCAATACCATGTCACCTTCCTGATGACCATGACTGTCGTTGATATTCTTAAAGTGATCAAAGTCCATCATGGCGATACAGCATGTAAACGCACTTCTTTTCACTAATTCATGCTGTCTGCGTAGCTCTGTCAGCATACCTGATCGTGTGCGTGCACTTGTCAGCGTATCCACGTTAAACAGGGAATCCTGTAACTCGCGCTGTAAGCTCATTATCTGCATGCGGAGATGCTCAACGGATCTGGAAAATTGATCGTACGTATCTATATTAGAAACGGGGGCTTCCTGACTCTCCATCAATAATGCCGTAGCAAGTTCATGCATATGATGATGTTCTTTCTCAATGGCATTGAAGCCATCGTGCCGCAGAAGCACTTCGTCATCCAATCGATAGTACCACTTGCCGAATTCACAGTTCCGATACGCATCCGGCATAAGATCCTCTGGTCTACATGGGACGTTACAAGCCAGAGAGCGATTGACATTTTGAAACCACATCTGGTGGTTTTCTACAGCACGATCCAATTGCTCAATGATATATTTTATTTTTTCGTGGCCCAGCCTGAACATTGACCCAGCTCCAGATATTTGTAACCCCAGCCCCAATCAGTACATATATTTATTATTTAATATAATAAACAAAAAACAACCATTTTGAATGCTTTTATACAGTAGTACTCATCAACCAGGAAACTTTCCATTTGCAGAGTGGAAATACAAGACCACAGCTCCGGTAGCCTATGGTAACAGTGTCGGATTGTGTTTCAGGGTATGTTCTGTGTCCTCGTTTGACTTCGCTAACAGCCCCCTAGTCAACCGGGCAATCCGGTTCCAGCTTTATGGAGTCTTCGTGTTGATCTTTCAGGTTCTGGTAGCAGTTTTCCACGCCTCACACTAGATTACCTGGTCACTGCAAATAGCCGACAATCCGGCGGCTGATCGTATGGGCCAGGTAAGTCAATTCTTTCTGGATTGTTGCAACATACACCCAGATCACTACAAGAGTCTGATATCCAATGAATTATTCAGTTCGATTGACGTTTTTTAATGCTCACAAATGCGAAATCGTGTATAAGTTTCATTATAAAAGTCGAAAAGGCTACAAATACAGGTATTGCGGCATTGAGGAGGGAGTATGGAAAGTTATTCGCTTTACGAAATCAGTGAAACCGCTCGAAATCAGGCTGTTGAATGCTATGATTGCCATGCCTGCCTTGAGGATCCAGAGTTCAAAATATGTAGTGTTGAATTCCATATCGAGAATGCCTCGGTAATTCTTTCAAACAGCGACCGATGTAGACTTTGTGGATACGGTCAACCTTTTGCAGAGTGGCATATATGCTCTTGCCCTGTTCGCCATGAACTTTACATTCGGCATGGTGTTTGATTTTTAACTCGGCTTAAGTGAAGCTACGTTTCACGTACAGGAGGTTATTCCAAGCCTGTAGAGTAAACCACTACTCTAATTCATCGAACAGATAATGGAGTTAAAGCTTTTTTTATTTCCTGACAGGAATGATCGAATGTTTTTTCGCCTATAATCAACGCTGTTTCTGCCCTTCCCCTTAGCCTGATAAAGTGCCTCATCCTCTCTGCTTATTAGTTGGTCAACACTCTCATCCGCCGGACATAGAGAGACACTCGGAGTCGATCCGACTCGCAATCTTGCCATATTCTCCCTGTGTATTGCGGCTTGACTCTGACCCTTATGTGTCGCCTCTGATGTAATGAATTGTTATCCCGCCGTGATAGATATGTGAGGCTTGTTCACCAGAATTATTCACTCATACCTGTGACAGGGCTCTCCGTTTTACCGGTCCCTGCTCAGACCCCAATAGTCAATTAGGAGAAAACAGATGAAAAAAATTGTCACAACTACTGCACTCGCGTTGACGCTCGCACTACCTAGTGTTGCTCTTTACGCACAAGATAATCCTTTCGCTGGAAATCCCGATCTTTACGGACATTTTCTTGCAATGGAAAAAATGAAGATGATGCAAGGTATGATGGACAAGAATAAAGATGGAATGATCAGTAAGGATGAGTATATGGGCTATGCTGAAAAGGCAGCCAGCAAGGGTTTCATGATGACTGACATGAACGATGATGGGATGATTTCCAAAGACGAATTCAAGTTCAGCAATCCTGATCTTTATGGCGGTGACCGGTTTATCTACGGTGGATTCTTGTAAGAATCCTTCTATCGGGGGCTGACCTGCCCCCGGTATTAGTTTCCAAATCTACCCACTCGCAGCGAAAAGTATAGGTAATGTAAAAAGCAATTCCCTTTCATATCGGGGCAGAAACTTGGTTGCAGTAAACGCATTTAGTATCTTTGCCCGGCCAATCAATTTCTCAATTCCCAAGAATCCCGGCTAAACTCGACATCTCCCACTGCCTTTGTGGCCTTCTAACTGAATCAAAGCAGAGACCACAAGACAAAGACCCTCTGCTTGTTATTACTGAAGGAACATCTCGATCACTGTCTGATTCTTATACAAGCAATGTATCTTGGCTTTCATCTGTACTTCTTACAGATTATTAGGTCAATGTTGAACCAAGTTATCGACCGGTGACGCCTTGCAGGTGTCTTGCCCTCTATCTGCGGTGGAACCTGCGGTAATACACGCCTTCTTACCCATACTGAGAAAAATCGCCTTGCCTCCTATAATCAAAAGCAGATAGAAAAAGATTAAAGTGGACTTTGTACTCTTTAATCTTGTACCGAGCCGCCTTGCTGTCGTTCCATCTATGAAACGGATATCTCTGGCCCGACTTTTGTGATACTTGTAAAACACGATCCCAAGGATTAAATACCGTAATTTATGAATACACAACAGAAATTCGGTTGGTTGAAGCGAGCCATCAGCGGTGTCACTCTTTTGGCAGTCAACCTGGCGGCCGGTGCTGCATTGGGTCTGCTTTGGGTGAAACTTTTCGTGGATGTGGACATGGGTTTCGGCGGGATTGCCGATATCCTTGGCGGGGCCATGGTCGGCATGTTGCTGGGATTGCTGATCACAGGGATTGTAGTATTTCGGTCGCCGCCTCGTTCACAATGGCTCTGGTCTGGGATTACCGGGATAGTGGCAGTGGTTGTCCTGGCAGGACTGGTGATCACAGCGCCGCCTCGGAAGGTCTCAAATGAACCAGTCATCAAAACAAAATTCCGTCCCGCCTTTGTCCTCAGAATGAAAACAAACCGGCCCCGATCCGAACTCGCAACCGTACCGGCGAAACAGAGACAGCTGCCTTTCACTGAGGCCGAAGTATGGACCGGCAGTTCGAAGCTGATCGTTGTTGACTGGGGGCCTGATTTCAACGCCTGTGAGGCACAGGCGAGCAACGAGGATTTTGCTCGACTGCTGCCGCTGTTGCAGCAGGTGGTTAGCATCGCCGGCCCAGCCTGTCGAACACCGGAGGATGATTTCAGCCTGAATATCCGGTGGAATATTGAAAACAACTCGGGTCACTGGAATCTTGATGCGGGCTGTATTGCACAACAGCAGGCGATAGTGTCATTGGTCAATGCCGTTGGCGATTTAGCGGGCCGTCTGTGCAGTAACGAATAAGCCACATCAAAGGATGGCAAGCAGTTCTGGGCTTAATTATGCTGCAAGCTGTTATTCGGCTCGACGCTTTCGTCCGCAGGACTCTGTGAGGCGCCGAAATAGGGTTGCTTTGACAGAGTTTTGAAGTTTATAAACTTAGAAAATGATTTCGGTTTGAGGTCAGTTGGGGTTATAGAGTTTTCACCCTTTGCATTTTTTATTGAAACATTGGGGGCAGACTCTATGCCATCGTCTCCATCAAGAAAAAAGCCATGAAATGGACAGGAGTGTGATGGGGAAGCGATTAACAGCAGGAGCGCTAGAGTCAGGAGTTTCATGATCTGAATATTATCATAAAAAATAGACATAAGATAAGAATAACAGAGATAGAGAGGACTGCAATCAAACAGCAAACCCATGAAATTAAAGAGAAATTTTGTAATCTATTATCGGTTATAAAAGATAGTCGCCTAGAACGCCCAAAAATGGGATAGTTGGCGCCCAATTCAGTGACAAGTCAGTACCAGGCATCAGGATTCAAAGGGGTCAAAGCCCTTTTTGGGCTTTTGTCGGGTGTGATAGGAAGGAAAAGGGCTCTGACCCCTTTGATCATCGGAATGACGATATCTAAAGATCGAGGTTCATGGACTGGGATCCCGAGGCATCCTCTGCGGAAGAAACCTGGTTTCTTCCGCCCTCCTTGGCCTTGTAGAGCGCCACATCAGCAGCCTTAATGAGTTCTTTAATCGTGCTACCGTGCTCCGGATAACTCGCTGCTCCGATACTAAGGGTGATATGGGTCGAGGTATTTTCATCCAGTTTGACAGAATGTTCTGAAATCATAGACCTGATAAGCTCTGCCTTTTTTATGCTTTCGGCATGGGTAGAGTCAGTGAGTATGAACATCAGTTCATCACCACCATAACGAATCATATAATCACTTTCCCTGAGCTTGTGACCGAGTTCGCTTGAAATGACTTCTAGTACCTTGTCACCTGCCAGGTGACCATAGGTATCATTGATGTTTTTGAAGTTGTCGATATCCGCGATGAGTATGGACAGGTATGATTTGTTTCTTTTTGCTCTTGCAAGTTCGTTATCAAAAATCAGGTCAGCCTGGTGACGATTAAGGAATCCGGTCAGCGGGTCATGAATGGCAAGATCCTGCAATTGTTGCTGAAGCTCATCATTCCTCTGCAGAAAGTGGCGCCAGCGTTTGCCGGTAAACAGTATACCCAGCGTGCCAATCAACCACATAACAAAGTAACTGATCATGTGAGTACGGATGATGCCCAAACGCGCGTCTGAATAGACCACCATGTCAACGTGAACACCCAGCCCACCAACGATGTCACCCACTTTGTATTGACTGTAGCTGTGGCACTTGTAGCACTTGGGTTTCAGGGCGAGCGGCTGCAACATCCGGTAGTAGGATTTGCCCTCGAACTCTGTATATCCGGCTACGGTTTTTTTACCGGCTCGAAGCTTATCTAGTGCCATGGATTCCCATTCATCGGGCTCGTTGCCGGGTTTGAGTGGATCATCTCCGGTAAAGCGGATGAATGCGCCCACAACTCGGTTTTCCTTTCCCATGATTGAGTTCAGTGCTGCGATGGAGTTGGCGATAGTCAGTTGTCTGCCGTCTAAAGTCTCCACATCCCTGCCGACAGACTCGGGTATGTAGGGATTGGGCTTGTGTACATCACTAACGGGGGCATAAACACCACCAAATCCCACAATCCATTTTCGTACATGGTTGGCGGTTTGCAGGCGAATATTTGCTTCACGGTTCACAAGCCGGTCTATCTCGGCGAGATCGTGCCATATATGCCACCCAGTCAGTGCGACTATCAATGTCAGCCAAAACACATGCGCCGTCCACAGGAAATGCTTTAGCCTCTGAATGGAATTGGCCGCCTTGAGCTGTTTTTCGGTACTGCTTTGTTCGCTCTTGTTCATTTCAAAATAGCCTTTTTGCACTTTAGCAAGTGGTCCTAAGCTTGTCTGTGCCTGTTGTCATTGGACTCTCCAGTACTCTCTTTTTGCAGATACTTGGGACCATCACCAGTAGTCGCTTTTACGAACTCCTCCGGTTCGAATTCACTGTAGAATCGTGTTATCTCCTCGGGTCTCATGGGTTTGGCCAGATAGTAGCCCTGAATTTCGTCACACCCAATTTCATTCAGAAGACTGAGCTGACTGGCATTTTCCACACCTTCGCACAGTACCTTTTTACCCAAGGAGTCTGCCATCTCCACGATGGAACGCAGAATGGCCAGATCGTTCTCGTCATGCTCCACATCCTTGATGAAGATTCGGTCGATCTTCAGCGTATTGAACGGGAGATGTTTTAAGCGGAAAAGTGATGATTCGCCAGTTCCGAAATCATCGATGGAAATGGTGAAGCCAGCATCGATCAGGTCTTTATACAGATTGGAGTATTTCGTCTGCTCCAGGATGACTGTCTCGGTAATTTCGATCTCCAGTTTCCCGGGACTGATTCCTTCATCCCTGACGATACGCTGCAAATGGCTGCTGAGATCGATGCTCTTGATGGTCTGGCCGTCAAGATTGAAAGAAATCGTACCGGGATCGATATTCAACTCGTTCCAGGCGCGAATCTGTCGGGCTACCTGTCGAATGACGAGGTCGGTAATCTCCGGCATCAAGCTCGCATCATGCGCCGCTGGCAGGAACTCCAGCGGGGAGATCAGTCCGCGCTCAGGGTGTTGCCAGCGAATCAGTGCTTCAGCGCCGACCAAGGCATGGTGTTCTAGTGAAAACTTCGGTTGGTAAACCATATACAGCTGGTCATCCGCACGCAGGGCGTGTCGTAGATCGGTCTCCAGGACGAACAGTTCTTCCGCTTCCCGGGCCATGTCTTCGGTGAAATAGCTGTAGTTGCCGCGCCCCTTACGCTTGGCGCGGTACATGGCGGCATCAGCATTTTTAAGAAGGGTGGTGGAATCCTCCCCATCCTCGGGGTATATGCTGATGCCAATGCTCGCTGAGATATGGAGCGATCGGCCTTCAATGCTAAAAGGTTCCCTGAAGCATTGAAGAAGCTTATTGGCAACTCTTGCAGGGTCGTCTTCCTGATCAAAAGCCTCTATCATGATGATGAATTCATCACCCCCAAGTCTCGCCACAACATCATCCTGACGAATGAATCGCTGTAGTCGCTTGCCAACATCTAAGAGCAGTTTGTCACCCACCTGGTGACCGAGTGTATCGTTGATCTGTTTGAAATGGTCCAGGTCGAGGTAGAGCAGAGCAGCATGTACGTTCATACGCTTGGAATGCTTGAGGGCCTGGTCAAACAAATGCATAAAAGATGTGCGGTTGGGTAGGTTGGTCAGTTGGTCCATATAAGCCAGTTCCTGCAGCCGCTTCTCCTTTTTCAGCTTATCAGTGATATCACTGAATACGGCGACGTGGCTCAACACCTCACCATCGTTATCTCTTATGGTGGTTATATTTAGCCACTCGGGATAAACATCTCCATCCTTTCGACGATTGAATATTTCGCCTTCCCAGTAGCCATCCTGCAGAATATTGGCCCACATCTCCTGGTAGAAACTAGGGTCGTGCATGCCGGAAGAGAGAATGTTTGGATTTTTTCCCTGTACCTCTTTTTCTCCATAGCCGGTGATCTCGGTAAAGGCCCGATTGACGGCAGCGATATTCACATTCACGTCGGTTACCATTATGGCTTCCGACATGTTTTGGAATGCTGTTTCTGTCTGCTGTTGGCGGATACGGTTTTCGAAGTCCTGGGTGATATCCCGGAACAGAACAACGGCACCTGCTATGCTACCTTCGTCGCGTAGAGGGGAGCTGGTCACTTCGGTACGAATCAGGCTGCCACTGCGATGGGTAAAAGTCTCATTGCTGCTTCTGTAAACATTTCCTGACATGGGCTCCGTTCTTATCGGGCAGTTTTGCGCTGTTACGGGTTGGTCCGCAGAGTGGTGATGGAATAGATTGTGGCCGTTCTTTCCCTGCATTTCATGTTTTGAGAATCCAAGTATGTTTTGGGCAGCCTTGTTGCTGAACACGATGTTTCCCTGATTGTTCATCACGTACAAACCCTCGACCATATTCTCGCTGATGGTTTGCAGTTGCTGGCGAGATCTCAGCCAGTGCTGGTAGGAGCGACCACCCAAAAAGAACAGAAGGCTTCCCAGCGCAAAAACAATCAAGTGGTTGCGTAGCATGACGGGGTATTCGTCTCCGGGAAACGATCCCACAACATAGGCAGCTGGACGGCCGGCACTGTCTTTTACTGAAAGCAGAACCACCTGGTGGCAGTCGAAGTTGTCGATACACTTGTAGAGGCTGAGTGTCCGGCCCTCCCTCATGGCGGTATAAACATCCGGATCGGCGCCCAGTGCGAGGTCTAGTGGTTCGAGGTAGGGTGGTGCTTCCATGGTCTGTACTACATCACGCATTGAGGAGCTTTCGTCCTCTATGACAAACTCGGGATGCACCGTGGTATCGCGGAACAGTGAGCGGACGCTTGGGTGACTGACCGCCTCTACCAAATCTTTTCTAAGCAGGAACTGGGAAAAAGAGGCAGCATCCCTATTCTTTGAGGACAACACATCGTAGAGGGCATCGAATGCTACGCTGAAGTCGACTACTCCCACGAGTTGTCCATCCTTTAGCAATGGAAATGCGTTGCGGAAACCAGGATAGACACGGCCATGTTCAAATCCTTGTGCATGATGGCCCTGGACCAATACACGACGTAACAGGGGGCGGTCGTCGGCGATGGTATCGCCATACAGATCCGGGCGATTCATTCTCAGGAAAGAGGTGCCATCGGTCAGTAGGAACTGCAATACCCTTATTTTTCGATCCTGCAGCAGTTTGAATGTGGGATACATGCGGCGATACAACCTGCCACGGAGTCGGTTCCTCTCTTTCGGGGAGGCCTTTTCTGCCGCTGCTACATGTTCGATGATATCCCGAGTATTGACCTCTTTCTGAAAGATCGCTTCGACCAGACGACCATAACTTGAGGTAATACTCTCAACGGCCGTATCCAACTGCGTTTCCCGGAACTTGAGGCGGTAGCCGACTTCCGAGGAAAAACTGTAATAGGTGGCAAACCCGAAAAGGCTTTCCACCAATAGGAACAGTGACAAAGCTATCAGCGTAGTACGACTCATTACTCGGTACCGGGTATGGGCCACGGTATCCTTGTAAGCGCATCTGCTACGTCATTGTAGTTACAGTTATCAGGAGTGACGGCACCATTGCGGAACTGCTTACCCCAACGGCTGACCCGTTTTCTGTCTTTTTCCGACTTTTGGGGATCGAGTGTCAACAAGGCCCTGCGAATGGACGCGATCTCTTCCTGTTTGACGGTATTGGTGTTGGCGATTAAAGCAAATCCAGGGAAGTGTGTACTTTCCGCAATTCTCCTCAGGCCCATATGTAAATAGCGTTTCGAAATCGCGGTTTTGACTCCTGCTACGTCATATTCACCCCTGACCACTCCCAGGGCCGCCTTGGAATGGCTTCCAGCATAGCTGAATCTGTTTCCATCGCCATCAATGGATAGATCCGCATGGGCAAGCATCTGGGATACAGCCAGGTAACCACAGGTGGAGTAAGGCTGGGTAAGACCAATGTGAACATCTCGTAGATTGTTGAGTGTCATCCCGCTGTCTTCAAAGACCACCAGAGAACAGGTATAGCTGGCTTCCCCCTGTGTATCCCGGAAACAGACTACTGGCTCCTGGGCCTCAAACTGCTTTTTGAGGACTACGTAAGGCAGGGGGCCGAGATAGGCAAGATCGATCTCATCTTTGCCGAAAGCATCGATAATCTTGGCATAATCATGAAAAAACACCATTTTCAGTTTGTGCCCAGTCTCTCCGGACAGGAAGCTGGCCAACCCCTGGAACTGTTCGTGGATAATTTTTTTGTCTTCCAGGGGAAGTGGGGCAAAGCGCAGTTCCCGCGCTGAAGCAGGGCTACCGAGCATGGTCAGTGCAATTAAAACAGCGGAGAGAATGAACTGTCTCATGAAATTCGCAACAGTCGTATGTTTCTAAAGGGTCTAGGTCGCTTATAAGAGTATCGGCTGATACTGCTAAAAATTTAATGGTTTTTGTTCTTCCGCATTGCTGAAAGGGCTTCTGCCCATTGTCAGGAAGCCTACCCCCAGAGCACGCCTATCGGTTCAACCCATCAGGTCGTTTGCCATGTTTGGGCCTAAGATCAGCAAGATCTGGACAACCCGTTCTTTTCAGCGAAAATCTATTCGACCTTGGTACATACTTAAAGGTAGGCCCACAGTGATGGTTGACGATCATGCATAGAGTGAAACGCCTGGTGCTGGATGTGCTTAAACCCCATACCCCCAATGTGTTGGATTTCAGCCGCCATCTGGCTGAGCATGGGAGCCATAGGGTAAAGACCTGCGTTGTCGAGATGGACGATAAGACCGAGACCCTGCAGCTGGTCATCGAGGGAGAGGATATCGACTTCGAGGGTATCCAGCAGGCGATCAGCGAAAATGGCGCCTCCCTCCACAGCATCGATGAGGTGGAGATTGAGGGTAGTGAAACAGAAGCCGATGCGGACTCAGACTAAGCGGATTGGCAATGGCCCTGCTAAAACGATTGCGCTACTGGTCCTATCTCGCTGGCTCGGGAGATATCGCCCGTCGCTACTTCGTAGTGAATGGATTCGACGGAGCCTTGACCATGTTGGGGCTAGTCACCGGATTCCACTTCTCCGGCACCGAGGATCTCAAGCTGATGCTCAGCGGCTGTGTCGGTGCTGCGGTGGCCTTGGGTATCAGCGGTATCAGCAGTGCCTACCTAAGTGAATCGGCGGAACAGCGTCGCGCCCTGACGGAGCTGGAGGAGGCGATGGTCAGCGACCTCTCCGATAGCGAGCATGCCAATGCCGCCAAGACCTTGCCTGTTTTAGTCGCCATGGCGAATGGTCTTGCGCCTATGCTGCTGTCGATCTTGATTATCTCCCCTCTCTGGTTGGCTCAGGCCGGAGTGCCTCTGCCACTTCAACCCCTGCTACTCTCCATCTTACTGGCTTTAGGGAGTATCTTTTTTCTTGGTGCCTTTCTAGGTAGCGTCGGAGGAACTTCATGGCTGGTCAGTGGCGTAAAGACGTTGCTTATCGCTGGCATAACCATGGGGTTGATCATGCTGATTTAGCTTCGGATAAGCGGGATCAGTAACTCACTAACAGTTGTCATACTCTTTCAGCAACTATACCCTTTGATCGAATTGTTTCAGGAGCATTCCTAGAAGGATATACAATCTTACCAAGTATCTACGAACTTAAACCCCGTATTCAGCCCCTGTTGCGACCACTAACCGATGACTGATGGTATGCACCAGCGCTGTTCATTCCTGCAGGCTGGGTGCATGGGCAAGATGAAATCGACTTTTACCCCAAGGCGTGGTGATGTAAATACCATCCAGGAACAGCATATGGAAATGTACACTCAGATTGAGTGCGCTACCGAACCGTTGGATCAGCCTAACCGCACCGGTTTGCATGCTGTTTCGGGTGAATCCCGCTTTTTGGATCGGCTGTCCCGAGATGGGCAGTAGACGATCCCCGGCACCCAGCCCATCAGTTGCGGACGGCTGGCGAACAAGAATCTTAGTTGAAGAGGAGAGCTCAGCACCCATTGGCGGATTGTTTGTTCAGTCAGAACCTCAGCGACCAACAGTGCGATGCTCTCAGCCATGCGTCTTTCGCCACAGCTGGGACAGAAGCCTCTTCGCTTGCAACAGCTAGGGTACGCCTGAAATAGCCCGCTATCCGTCCTCAATCTATCCCCCCTGAATGTCCGGCTGAAACTGCCCTCTTCCATTGCCATGCCGGCCTTCTAGCTTCGTTCAGGCAATACACCACCAGGCAACTGATCCTTGTGTTGCTGTGCCATGTAGAAGAGTTTGGAAAACCGCAGCCAGGTAACCCAGTCTGAACCAGGAGAGGCTCGTGTTGCTGGCATCAACTGCGGGTAAAACAAGGCTTGGTGCAGCAGGACAAGAGTGAGGATGATCGACGCTGTACGGTACTGAACTTGACCGAAAAAGGGCACGAGATCTACGCCGAGATTGTTCCCCTGGTGCTTGAAGAACAGGAAAAAATCTTCAGCGTATTCAACTCATCCGATAGCCCTGCCGTGGTGTTGGTCCATGGATCGGGTTTGCCTGGCAGTGACCGTTCATCCCCCATGTCTGAAATGGGGGTATGGCATACCGATTATTTGAATTTGGGCCTACCCACTCTTGAAGGTACAGGTGGGGGAGCACTCCTGGAAACAAGGGCATACCAACCTTCCCTATCCGGCGCGCCATATTTTCTGTGCAGATTCAAATCAGGAACCAGGGGTTTGAACTGCTTGATATACAGTTGTGGAATCCTGGTCAAAAAAGAGATTTCCGCACCCGCCGAGCCGCTGATGTTCAAGGCAATGATCTTGTGGGATGCGTCGATCAGCAGACGCACCCAGCTGCTCATCTTCTCGTGTTGCAAAACACCTATTTTACTAGAGAAACTCGACACACCGGGTAGTTTCATAGACGCAGTATCAAATACCATTCGATAGATATAGCCATTGGCCTGACCACCGCAGGCCTCACTTTCATCGGTTGAGATCCAGAAGGAGTCTCTGGTCTTTTGGGATTTGATGAGCCGGCTCAAATCGTTTTTATTCAACTTCATGTACTGCCCGGTTGGCAATTGCCGTCGGCTCGATTTGTCGTATCTCATGATTGGTGTCTTGAGACTGTCGATCAAACGTTCAGCCCGTTTTGATTTCAGGTTCAGTGACAGATCTTCACCACAGAACTTTTTCAGTACATTCATCGCCTCGCTGAACGAGAGCGGTTGCCAGGCTTCGAAACCTTGATTGGAAATCACATCAGGCTTTCTGGTGTCTGCACGAAATACTTCCAGCATTGTTCGCCTCCCTGTTGCAGGTTGAGTCCGTCAGATAGAGTTTGCGATTAAAATCTCCGTTTGGCTATGGACTGGGACAGCTCCCCATACAAGCAACACCAGATCCTTATAACATTATAGATAAGTATTAGGAGAATAAACGCAACATCCTTGAACATCAAGGCAGAAAGCTGGAGCTCGGATACGCCTGAAATAGCCTGCTATCCGGCCTCAATCTACCCCCTGAATGTCCGGCTGAAGCTGCCCTTTTCCATTGCCATGCTGGCCTTCTAGCTTAGTTCAGGCAATACATCCCCAGGCAACCTATCCTTGTGTTGCTGTGCCATGTAGAAGAGTTTGGAAAACCGCAGCCAGGTAACCCAGTCTGAACCAGGAGAGGCTCGTGTTGCCAGCATCAACTCAGGTGGTTGCGGTAATTTGTCCTTGAATTGTAAATACTGAAGGATCTTGTCGATCACCGCCTGATCCTCGATACAGGCGATTATCTAGATTCACCCCCACACTCCAGGCAGATCGACACATCCATGTTGAACACGTGCTTCAGACGCTGCGCCCAGGTCATCGCCTTGTGCCGCTGCTGCGGGGTCCTATCATCACTCTCATGATGCTTGGAACCTTTGCCTCGGTTGGCTGGCGTCACATCGACACGGTATTTGCTATTTGGTGCAAATACGCCGTGGAATCGGGCCAAGTTAACTCTCGGCTTCAGGACCAAGGCAGCCGGCTTGGCAATGACAAATCGGCAGGAAAGCCGATTTGCACAACAAGGATCAGCCGAAGGGTGGAGCAAGGGATTCGCGACATGAAATCCTGTGGTTTAAATTATATCCACACACCATCCTGGACGACATGAATGTCAGGCAACTATCGACACCCAACAAGTCGCAGTCAGACCGGAGGCGAACACCTCCAGTCTGGCGAGATCCTCAGGCGATCAACTTAACCGCAATCTCCTCTCCCCGCTTGGCGGATTCAACATAATTATCCATCTTGTCGAAGTTGAGATACTTGTAGATCTCCGGCGCCATGGAGTCGATCTTGCTGGCGTAGGCCATGTACTCTTCCACGGTCGGCAGCTTACCCATCACCGAAGCAACAGCAGCCAGTTCGGCCGAAGCGAGGAACACGTCGGAGCCCTGCCCCAGACGGTTGGGGAAGTTACGGGTTGAGGTGGAAACCGCGGTGGATCCTGCGGCGATGCGCGCCTGGTTGCCCATACAGAGCGAGCAGCCGGGCATCTCGGTGCGGGCACCGGCACTGGCGTAGACGTTGTAGACACCCTCTTCCA
Organism: Candidatus Thiodiazotropha taylori; assembly: GCA_019100305.1. Lineage (GTDB taxonomy): Bacteria > Pseudomonadota > Gammaproteobacteria > Chromatiales > Chromatiaceae > Thiodiazotropha. The sequence continues at coordinate 26,502 of JAHRHW010000008.1, forward strand.
TCAGCTGCTGCTCATCCATCTTGGTGGGTGGCGCCAGCCAGAGGCGGGTCGGGATCGACTCGCCGGATGCCTCCAACAGCTTGGCGGTGGCACGGAAGTGACCGATGTTGGTCATGCAGGAGCCGATGAAGACTTCGTCGATCTTGGTGCCGGCAATCTCAGACAGCGGTTTCACATCGTCCGGATCGTTGGGGCAGGCCAGCAGAGGCTCTTTGATCTCGGACATGTTGATCTCGATGACTTCGGCGTACTCCGCGTCCG
>JAHRHW010000089.1 GCA_019100305.1 Candidatus Thiodiazotropha taylori
TTTGACGATCGTCACCTGGGTCTCCCCATTGCCTTCCTGCAGTTCGTCTATCGACTCAATCGTCTCTATCCATAGCGATACGTCAGCAAGGCTGGTTATGCAAAACTTAAGCATAATAGTGGGTATTTAATTGTTTTTCACAACAATTCCAAGATTTTATCCTAGACTCATAGGTGTGACCTAGGGTTGGCTTTGTGTTGTTATCTTGTAGAAATAATGCCTATAAAACACAGTATAGATTCCACCTGGAGTGGCGAATTACTAGAACAATTTGAGATGGGGGTCGCTGTCTATCAGCCAGTTGATGATGGGCGCGATTTTCTGTTTGTCGATATCAATCCCCATGTTGAGAAGACCGACTCGGTAAGCCGTAGTGATCTGGCTGGTCGTTTGGTAACCGAAGTGTTTCCCGGTGTCGAGGAGTTCGGACTTCTGGATGTGATGCGCCGGGTCTGGAAGACGGGCAAAACCGAGGAGTTACCTGCCACAGAGTATCGTGATGAGCGTATCCATGGTTGGCGGGTCAACCGGGTCTATCGTATATCCAATGGTTATGTAGTTGCGGTCTATGAGGATGTAACCGAACGCATCAATATGCAGCAGGCGCTGCGGGCCAGCGAGGGTCGTTACCGGCATTTGACCGAATCGAGTCTGGATGGCATCTGGGAGTGGGATCTGCAAGCTGAAACACTCTACCTGTCACCCAGGTGGAAGGCGCAACTGGGTTATCAGGATGATGAGCTGCCGAATGAGTTTGAGACCTGGTCGAGCCGACTGCATCCTGCAGATACAGATCGGGTCATGAAGCATCTCGATTCCTATTTGAAACATCCCGAGCCCATCTGGCAGGAAGAGTTTCGTTTGCGGCATAAAAACGGCAACTATATCTGGTTGTTGGCCAGGGGCAGTGCGGTATTCAATGAGCAGCAGGAAGTCATACGCATTCTTGGTGTGCATATTGATATCAACCAGCTTAAGTTGGAGCAGCAGTTACGGCTAACCAATGAAAACAGGCTGGCTGCGATGTTGAGCCTGAACCAGGGGGCCCCCAGGTCTACTGAAAAGGAGATCATCCAGATTGCTCTGGAGCATGCGGTAAGTTTGACCGTAAGTGAGGTTGGTTACCTCCACTTTGTCAACAATGATCAGGAATCGATCGAGTTGATTACCTAGTCGAAACAGACGTTGAAGCACTGTAATGCCGCATTCGATTCCCACTACCCTCTTAGCATGGCAGGGGTCTGGGCTGACTGTGTGCGGACGAAAACTCCTCAGATCCATAACGACTACCCGCGCCTTGATAGCAAAAAGGGGTTGCCCGAAGGGCATATCCCCTTAAAGCGTCATATGTCGCTACCGGTCATCGATAAGGGGCAGGTCAAGCTTGTTATCGGTGTTGGCAACAAACTCGAGGAGTACACAACACAGGATGTGCAGCAGCTGAAGTATCTGGTCTCCGATCTATGGCAATTAATTGAGAAGAAACGCACCGACGAAAAGCTGAAACAGGCGGCAGCGGTATATGAAAGTACCCAGGAAGCCGTGACCATCACGGACCCATCGCCGAAGATCGTTGCGGTGAATCGGGCCTTTACCGAGATTACCGGTTATCAGGAATCTGAAGTGTTGGGGAAAAATCCAAGTGTATTGAAGTCGGGACGTCACGATGAGCTGTTTTATGAATCGATGTGGCGAGACCTGGCATCCACCGGCAGGTGGCAGGGCGAGATATGGAACCGGCGTAAGAGTGGCGAGGTCTATCCAGAGTGGCTCAACATCAGTGCGGTGGTGGATGAGGGTGGACTGATCAGTCACTATGTCGCGGTTTTCAGTGATATCTCCCTGTTGAAACAGTCCGAAAGCCAGCTTGAGAGAATGGCGCACTATGATCCGTTGACCGGTCTGCCCAACAGGATTCTGTTGTTCTCCCGTATTGAGCATGCCATCCAGCGGGCCAGACGCAATGGGCACCCGTTGGCTGTGCTGTTTTTGGATCTGGATAACTTTAAAAATGTCAATGACAGTTTGGGTCATCCAACCGGTGACAGGCTGTTGAAAGTGCTGGCGGAACGTATTCAAAAGCGCTTGCGTTCGGAAGATACCGTGGCTCGTATTGGCGGTGACGAGTTTGTTGTTCTGATCGAGAATATGGCCTATGAAACTGATTTGGCTGAGCTTGCGGAAGTAATCATCAAGGAGGTTACCAAGCCGGCCAAGCTGGATAATCATGAGTTATCAGTAGGCGGTAGCATCGGAATTTCAATCTATCCCGAAAATGGTAAAACGGTTACCGACCTGATCAAAAATGCGGATGCAGCAATGTATCTGGCAAAGGAGAGAGGTCGAAACAGCTACCAGTTCTACACCCCACAACTGACAACCAAGGCGAAAAAACGTCTGCGTGTGGAGAGTGAGCTGAGACAGGCGATCAAACAGGGCGAGATCGAAGCTTTCTACCAGCCGGTGGTGCGGATCAGTGATGAGAAGATTGTCGGTGCTGAAGCATTGGCCAGATGGCACCGCAAGGGCAGTGAGTATGTGATGCCTGGGGTTTTTATCCCGATTGCCGAAGATTCGGGTCTGATTGAGCAGATTACCGAGGTGATTCTGGAGCAGGTCTGCCAGAACCTGGCTGATTGGAATGGCAGCCTTGGTGGCGCTTTTAAAGTGGCAATCAATATGTCGGCCCGTCAGTTTGAGAGTGTCAATCTTGAAGATGAAATCAGCAGTTATCTGAAACGATTTGAACTCACCGGTGACCGACTGGAACTCGAGTTGACCGAAAGGGTATTGATGCATGATGCTGAAAAAACTGCCGCCAAGTTGAGGCGTTTGAGATCCCTTGGAGCTACGATCTCGATTGATGACTTTGGCACAGGATTTTCATCGCTCTCCTATCTGACCCGGTTTCCAATCGATAAACTCAAGATCGACCGCAGCTTTATCAGTCAGGTCTGTGAGGAAGAGGATAAGCAGGTGATCGTTTCGACCATTATTGCGATGGCAAAAAATCTGAGTATGACTGTAACGGCGGAGGGTGTGGAAACAGCCACTCAGTTGATGTTGTTGAGAAACCAGGCTTGTGACTACTATCAGGGCTATTTCTATTCGCGACCTGTTTCGGCAGGCGATTTTATGGCACTCTTGAAAAACAGTGACCACAGTTGATACTTCTGATAACACCATAGGTGTCACCTTCATAAATTATTGTGTTCAGTTTTACTTGGATTGCTTTGATTTCTATTCATAACTGTCTGTTGTGTAATTTATAAAATAGGTGACTTCCTGAATAGATACTACTCCACCGCTTTGCTGACGGAGTCGCATACAGGCGATCTGTAAGCTGAGGTTTCAGAGCGCATTAATTGAACTGTTGGGTCAGCTTTGCCAGCCCCTTCGGTTGAGCTGCATGTGGATCGCCATCGCCTGTCCACCAGAAGGCATCTTGCGTAACTCCATATCATACGGTTTGAAACCCATTGATCCATACAGGGTCAATGCCGGAAGGTTGTGGTTGAAAACCGTGATGTGCACTTCATTGGCATAGTGCTCGAATACCCTGTCACACATGTAACGAACCAACTCTCTGCCGATTCCCCTGCCCCGGTAGTCGTGGGAAACAACAACATTTCCGACGAACCTCTTGCTGCCCGAAAGATTGCTGTAGAGATTGGCAAAACCGATGACCAGATCACCATCCAGTACCACGGTCAGATCACTTCGCTCTCTGGCCAGTCTTTCCAGTTGTATCATGTCGAAGGGCCAGTCTGCTGCGGGATAGATCAGGAACAGCTCCTGCGGGCTTTTAATCAGGGATATGATCGCCTGGTAGTGAGTTGGCTTAGCCGTGGCGTATCGATAGTTGCTTTGCATGGTGAGTATAAGGGCCTAGTTGGCATTGCCATAGACTGGCTGCAACTTGTCCAGCTCCAGCCACTCCTCGGGTTGCATATTGGAGATGCGCGCCCATCCGTCTGAGGTTTTGTAAACAAAAACCCTCTGTCCCTGCTTATAGTAGCCTGTTGAGACGATAGAGTCCGGTGCCTCTCTCGCATAGGCCTCTTCGGTGACGATCTGATATACCTTCGGCAGTCTTAAGACCGTTCTTCTGATTACCGATCTGTTGGTTTGGCTGTTGGGGTGTGCCATGGCCGGGTTCTCGATCCTGCAGGTTTTCTGTTTGGCGATACAGCCATTGCCGCAGGGTTTGCCTTTGATGCAGTTCCGGGCATGGGTTTGATGGCTTGTGGTGAGTAGAGCTGAAAGCGCGACCAGGGCGTAACAGCAGCTTTTGATCGTCATGGATAAACCTCCTTGTCATTGAACCGCAGAATGTCTCTTGAGCTACGCTAATCGGTGCGCACATATCCCTGTGTGCATTTAGCCTGCATTGCCATTGGCAACCTCTAGATTCTCTAAACAAGCCTGGCTGTCGTCAAGTGGCCATTGGTTACCCAACGTACCCAGGCTGTAAAAATATCCTGCTCAACCATACTGGCCGGTGGGTCAATGAGTTACTCCGAAATCGGGCATGTCGACAATCATCGGGGCAAGGATGGCGATCAGAACGATCCAGATGAGCAGACCGCCGATCAGTGCCATCGCGCATCGCAAGCGGCTTATCTCGATAAAACCGGGCCAGAAAAATATGGGGAATAGAAAAAACATCAACAGGCTGGCGACGTTGATCAGAGAGTTGAGTATCAACGGCAACCCGGTCCCATAAAGCGGCACTATCAGGCTGATCACGATCAGTACAAATGAGACCAGTGACCCAAGTAAACCCCACGCGTTCCAGTAGAAGTAGTAGCCGGCGGCAAACCGGGCCGGTATGCGCTTAGTTGAGAGTAGTGCAATCAGATGACCTAAAGCGTAAAACATCGCCAGTACAATGACCTCACGGATCAGGTCATCGATTATTCCGATACCGCTTGGGCTGAAGGGGTCCAGATGTCCCTCCTTTTCAGCCCAGTCTGCAAAGGCAGCGTAGTGGGGGCTGATCGCGCCAACCTCAACTCCAAGTTGCACTATCAGTGGAAAGATCAGGTTGCTGAGCAGAATCGCCAGGGCGGAAAACTTCACCGGACTCAGATAGGGATCATTGTCATGCTCCGCATTGATATCCCAGAAGGAGGTCTCCCGGCTGATGACCAGTTGATGGTAGTCGCGGAAAAACTTCAGAGGCCTGATCAATATGGCAATGAATGTGGGTATGAAGAGGGGGAGATGCAGCAGTTGTAACATGATCAGTCCCTTGGCTTTATTACACTGGCTTCCTCCAAAAGCATTGCGTCTGACAGGGGATTTGTCAATCCACTCTAACCTGCCCTAGGGTTCTTTTTCATCGGCTTCAATACGCCGCCAGGGCAGAGCGAAGCCATGTCCGGATTGCTGCGCTGGCGGATTGATCGCGATCCCGTAGGCGGCTTCAAGGTGGTGGTCCGAGAGCACTTGGTCGGCCCGGCCCTCGGCCAGGGTTCTACCCTGGTGGAGTAGTTGCAGTCTGTTGCAGTAGTGGGCTGCCAGGGCCAGATCGTGTAGCACGATGATCACTCCGTGGCCTGCCTGCACATAGGCATGCAGCAGCGCCATCACGTCGAGCTGGTGAGCCGGATCGAGTGCGGATACCGGCTCATCCGCAAGCAGGATGTCCGCTTCCGTTACCAGGGCCCGGGCCAACTGAACTCTTGCCTGTTCGCCACCGGAAAGAGTGTTGTAGGGACGGTTTCTGAAGGCTGTCAGATCGGTCTGGTGGATGACTTTTTCGATCGCGGCTTCATCCTCCGGGGTGGCTTGTTGCCAATCCTCAAGGTGGGGCAGACGTCCCAGTGAGACCAATCGCTCCACGCTCATCGGCCAGGCGACCTCGGTCAGCTGGGGCAGGTAGGCGATCTGTTGCGCACGGGACTTGGGTGTGAGCTGATTCATCGGTTTGCCGGCCAGTGTCAGTGTACCTGCGTCTGCCTCAGTAACACCGGCCAGCAGGCGCAACAGGGAGCTCTTGCCGGCCCCGTTGGGACCGATCAGGCCAAGCATTTCGCCTGCCTCGATATGCAGATCGATCTGTTCCAGTATCGATTGACCGTCTCTCTTGAAGCTGAGGGCTCTACCGATCAGATGGCTCATGATCCGCTCCTGCGCTGCTTGAGGATCAGCCAGAGAAAAAACGGTGCACCCAGCAGCGAAGTGATGACGCCCACTTTGATCTCCGTGTCGAGTGGTATCGTGCGCACCCCGATGTCTGCCAGCAGCAGTAACAGGGCGCCACCCAGGGCACTGGGAATCAGTAGTCGGCTGGGTTGGTGACCGACCAGTGGCCTTAGGATATGGGGGATCATCAGGCCGATGAAGCCAATTGAACCGGTAACCGAAATCGCTGAGCCGACGATCAGGCCGATGGCGATGAACAACCGCCAGCGCAGTTTTTCCAACTCCACTCCCATGGAACCGGCGGTCTCCTCTCCCAGGGTGAGCAGATCCAGATCATGGCCCCGACGCCACACCAGCAACCAGCCGATCAGGGTGCCCGGCAACATCACCCAGAGTTCATTGCGGCTGATGTTGGCCAGTGAGCCCAGCATCCAGAGAGCAATCTCCTGCACGGCATAGGGACTGGGCGCCAGGTTGAGCAGTAGTGAGACCATTGCCAGGGCAAAGGCATTTACTGCCACCCCGGCGAGAATCAGGGTCAGAGGGCCTGCTTCACGGCCAGCCAGCAGGTAGGCGGTCAGGGTGGCGAGCAGTGCTCCGCCAATGCCGCCCAGTGGCAGGGCCAGACTGAAACTCGCGCTGAGTCCGAAATAGAGGGCGGTGACTGCCCCCAACGCCGCGCCGCTGGCACTGCCCACCAGGCCGGGGCTGGCCAAAGGGTTGCGCAGCAGGGACTGCATCACCGCACCGCTGAGACCCAAAGAGGCGCCGGCGACCATGGCCACCAGGGTTCTGGGTATGCGAAGCTCGGTCAGGATAATCCCATACACGCCGTCCACCTCCGAGAAGCTCTGTTGCAGTGCTGCATAGAGGGGCAGACTGGTGCTGCCGGTGAGCAGTGACAGCAGTGCCGCGCCGACCAGCATCAGGCAGATTATCAGGATCAGGCGCTGTTGTTGGAGGTTGACCATCAAGGAGCCTCTTGGTGTGCATTACGCAACAGAGTCACAGCTTCCGCCAGCATCGGGCCGGGACAGATCCAGTACTTGTAGGGGACCTCCAGGCTAGGCCGGTCTTTCATGACGCTTTTCAGAGCCGGGTGGTGAACCAGCTGTTCGGCGCGTGAGGCTGCGGGCTGTCCATAGGTTGAGGTGATCAACAGCTCCGGTTGCCATTGGATCACCTGTTCAAGCGGCGCAGCAACATAGCCGCTGAGCCCGGCCTCGGTCGCGGGATTACGCCAGCCCGCGAGGCGCATCGCCTCATCCTGCAGTGTGCCGGCGGCAGAGGTGTATCCCCTGGGTTGATAGAAGAGGGCGCTGGGCCGATCTGCGGGGGCCTGTTGATCTTCAATCCCGATCCGTTGCCGGATGGTTTCGATGATCGCTGCTCCCCTGGCCTGTTGACCCAGTCGCTCGGCCAGCCCGGTGATCTCGGAGCTGATCTCAGACAATTGGCTGCCCAATGCCAGCTGATAGGTCTCGAAACCGAGCTGATGCAGAGTGGAGATCAGTCTCGGGTTGGTGTAGGGAACGGTGATCACCAGGTCAGGCTGAAGGAGGATGATCTCTTCCAGTCGGGCATGATTGAGGGGGTATGCCGCCGCTTGGCGGGCAACAAAGGAGCTGCTCGGTTCGACCGCCAGATGACTCACCGACGCTACCTGTTCAGGTGAGGCCAGCATCAACAGCAGCTGATCGCTGCAGAGGTTAAGAGAGACCACCCGCTGGGGTGGTGCCGCGTCGATTGCCAGGCTGAACAGCCCCAGCAGCAGCGTGGTGAGTCTCTTAACCCCCATGATTCACTCGATCAGATAGTTCACGGTCAACCAAAAATTGCGCTCCGGAGCCGGGAAGTAGCCCACTCTTTGGGTGAATGTGCTGTCAAAACCGGCGGCTGCTGAGTTGGTGTACTGCTTGTCCAACAGGTTATCGATACGCAGGCTAGCATGCCAGGAGCCGGTGCGGAAATGGCCGCCTGTATTAAGCACGCCATAACCGGGAAGGGTCTCCAGGCTGTTGTTGAAATCACCGCTGACCACCCGTTCGCTGCTGAAGACACCCTCCAGAAAGAGATCCCATTCGCTGGTGAACTGCCAGTGGCCGGCCAGCTTTGCACTGCGGCTGGCGACCATCGGTATCCGATTTCCCTTGAAGGGACCATCGGTGATTTCCGGGTCGGTGTAACTCAGGCTGCCGTCCAGGCTGAGCTGTTGTGTGACCTGCCATTGCGCTTCCAGGCTGGCACCTCGGCGACGGGTCTCCTCCAGATTGGTGTTGACGAAGCCCGAGGCATCGAAGCTGATCTCCTGTTCCAGGTCGAGGCGATAGACCAGCAGCTGGGTTGTCAGTTGGCCCTGTTGCCACTCGAAACCGCTTTCATAGGAACGTCCTGTCTGGTTCTCGATACCCACAGGCTGACCGAAGACCACGTTGGTATGCTCATCGACGGTGGCAAAACGGTAGTTCTCATCTGCTCTGAGGAACAGTCTCAACTGCTTGTCCGGGGTGTAGGTGAGGCCAGCCGAAGCGGCATTGACCCGATCATCTAGCCGGTCGCTGCCGCTACCGGTCTCGATCTGATTGTCCACTCGGGCGTGGCGATAACCCAGGGTGAGTGTCGTCTCTTCATTGACCGGCGCAAGCAGTTGCAGGTAGAGGGCATCGGTCGATTGATCGAGGATCTGTGGCCCGAAGCTGGTACGCAGTACGTAGTCGGTTCGTTCCAGGTCGGCGCCGGTGGTGATCAGAGCATCACCGGTTGGCAGGGAGAGACTACCGATCAGACGGGGATTGAAGCTTTTCACCGTTCGATCCTGTGTGGCTGGAGAACCGGGAAAGGTGCGGAAGCTGTTCTGAAACTCCCGCTCATTTTTGCGGTAGGTCAGTTCACCCTCCAGTGACCATTGATCGTTCAGGTCTTGTGACACACCGAGCCGGCTGACTCTTGATTCCGTGTTTGAATAATCCCCGTCATAGGCATCTGCGGTCTGGCGCCGGTCGGCGGCGAGCTCCTCGGCGAACAGGGATCCGGGATTCTCCTGCTCATCGTCGATCCACTGCTGTTCGAAGAACAGTTTGCCAAGTTGGTGCCGGTAGTCGGCCCGCAGGTTGAGATCGGTGCGTTCGATCTCGTTCTGCTCCCGGTAGTTGTCACTCTTCTTCTGTTGGGCTGATAGATTATAGGAGAGGCCGCTATCCAACCGATCACCGATCCCTGCATGGAGGTTGGTGTGGTGATAACTGCCGATACCTGCGCTCACCTGGCCGGAGAGTTTTTCCGGTACTCGGGTGATGATGTTGATCATGCCCCCTACCGCCTGGTTGCCAAACAGGGTACCGGCACTTCCCTGCACGATCTCGATGCGTTCCACCCGCCTCAAATCGATGCTGTTGAGATCGGGATTGGCTCGATCTCCGGAATTATTCAACCTTCGTCCATCAACAAGGATCAGGGTGTTCGCCCCAGCCGTAGGACCGAAGCCCCGCATATCCACAACCGCCTGGCTGCCATCGCCCGCCAGGCTGGAGATCTGGATGCCGCTCTGGCCATTGAGTAGCTGCAGCAGGTTGTTGGCGGCGCTGCGTTCGATCTGTTGACGGTCGATGACCCGGATGCTTGCCGGAATCAGAGGGTTAACCTGCTCGCTGCGGGTTGCACTGACCATCAAAGGTGCCAGTTGCGTATCCGCCTGGCTTGAAGCGCTGTAGATTGGGGTGAGCAGCAATGGTGCCACCCATAGGTTTCTTAACGGCTGATTCATGGTTTCTCCCGTAGACGCACACCCGCGTCGACTACTTAATATGGGGTGTGGTGTTTGCAGAGAAACAGTCGGCAGAAATTCGTGCTGATCTCCTCGGTCGCCCTCCGCAACACCGGCTGGTGTACCTCATCATGGATTTGGTACACATATGCTTAGGCCGGTATCCGGGCTCGCAGATTGGTGGTGTCACCGGACATCGGCGCCTTCCCATGCGTTCTGCACAGTGGCTGTTGCGATGTCACACTCTACTTACCGTTGCGGGGGCAGCGCAGGTCTTACACCTGCTTCCCGTTTCCCCTCGGGTGGTTATACCCACCTGAGGTTGAGCCGCCCTGTCGGGCAGGCACCTTCAGCAGGCTGAGCAAACTACAGCGATGCGCTGGATTGGTCAAGTGAAGCATTCTCTTGTCTCTGTTGTATAAATGCGAACCGGGCTTATGATGGGGCGCTGCTGAAGCGTTTGCACCCTGTTTGCTGCGAGGCGTGCAGCGTGGGTTTTCGGAGTCTTTGAATGATTGTTTATCTTCATGGTTTGAACAGTGCCGGCAGTTCCGGCAAGGCGGCATTCCTGCGTCAAGCGCTGCCCGGGATCGATGTGATCAGCCCCACCTACCCGGCCCATAGTGCCGATCTGGCGGTTGCCCGGCTGAGTGTTGAGCTGAACCGTCTGTTGAGCGAGCGGGGGCGTCCTGATGAACCGCGACTGCTTGTCGGCAGCTCCATGGGCGCCTTCTATGGGGCCTGGCTGGCACAGCGTCTCGGTTTTCACCATCTGTTGATGATCAACCCGGCACTGCAACCCTGGCAGCTGCTGAAACAGGTGGTGGGTTGGCAGCTCAATGAGGCTCTGGGTCTGGGCTATTTTCTTTCATCAAGAATGATCTCCGACACCCGTCGCTATCACACCCCGGCCAAAGCGTTGGCGATACCGACCACGGTATTGGTCGACAAGGGGGATGAGTTGATCGACTACCGGCTTGCCCAAGCGGTGTATGGCGACAGGGTGACAATGCACTGCTTCGAGGGAGGCAGCCACACATTCGAGCATATGGATGAAGCGGTGGCGATCATTACGAAGATCCACCAGTCGTATTTATAGCTGAGCGTGGCAAGTGACGAGTTCAGCCCGGCCTGCCAGGCCGGGTTGGTGTTGGTCAGCCTTCGTAGGGTTCAGAGAAAGAGCACTCTTTCTGCGGACAGACTTTCTCACTGCCTTTACGCTTGGTGGTTTTGATGGTCAGTATCGGCCAGCCACATTTGGGGCAGGGTTCTGCTATCGGCTCATTCCAGATCGCATAGTCACAATCGGGATAGGTCGAGCAGGAGTAGAAGATCTTACCGCGACGGGATTTGCGCTTCAGCAGAGTGCCCTTGTTGCACTTCGGACAGGTTACGCCGGTATCTTCCGGTTTCTCCAGTGGCTCGATGAAGCGGCACTTGGGGTAGTTGGAGCAGCCGATGAATTTTCCGTAGCGGCCCCGCTTGATCAGCAGATCCGAGCCACATTCAGGACATGGACGCCCCTCGACCACTTCCGGCTCCTCTTTTTCACTGCTGTCCGCATTCAGGTCCCGGGTGTAGTCACAGGTCGGGTAGTTGTTGCAGCCGATGAAGCGCCCGTGACGGCCGAGCCGGATCGAGAGCTGTTCACCACATTTTGGGCAGGCCTCATCCAACGCCTCATGGGTAACATCGCTGCGTTTGACGTTCTCCTGGGTATGATCGATACGATCCTTGAATGGCCCCCAGAACTTGCTCAGCAGGGGTACCCACTCCTCTTCGCCGCGGGAGACTGCATCGAGCTCGTCCTCCAGATTGGCGGTGAAACCGTAGTCCACGTAGCGGGTGAAGTATTCAGTGAGAAATTTGTTCACCACCCGACCCACATCGGTGGGTTTGAAGCGCTTCTTCTCCAGTACCACATACTCCCGGTCCTGCAGTGTGGAGATGATCGAGGCGTAAGTGGAGGGACGGCCGATACCGTACTCCTCCAGCGCCTTGACCAGGCTGGCCTCACTATAGCGCGGTGGTGGTTCGGTGAAGTGCTGCTCCGGCCGGACCGCCTTCAGCGGCAGGGTCTCTCCCTCTTCCAGGGCGGGCAATAGTTTCTCGTCGCTATCGCTTTTGGCGCCATCATCCAGCCCCTCCTGGTAGACCGCGATAAAGCCTGGTTTGGCGATCACCGAACCGTTGGCGCGGAACAGGTTGCCGCTGCCGCATTGCAGATCGACCGCCACCGTGTGGATGGTGGCGTGAATCATCTGACAGGCCACCGAGCGTTTCCAGATTAACTCATAGAGCTTTGCCTGGTCCTTAGTCAGTTTGTTTTTGATCTCCTCCGGCACCCGGCTTACCGAGGTCGGTCGGATCGCCTCATGGGCCTCCTGGGCATTCTTCGCCTTGGTTTTGAACTGGCGTACTTGCGGAGGCAGCTGGTCGGCACCATAGCGTTGCGTGATCAGTTCACGAATCTCAGCGGTCGCCTCATCCGCCAGGTTCACCGAGTCGGTTCTCATATAGGTGATCAGACCGACCGTGCCCTGGCCCACATCCACACCTTCATAGAGTTGCTGGGCGGTGCGCATGGTGCGCTGTGCGGTGAAACCCAGTTTGCGCGCCGCTTCCTGCTGCAGGGTCGATGTGGTGAAGGGGGGCGCGGGATTGCGCTTGCGTTGCTTCTTCTCAACCTTGACGACAAGCAGCCCCTGTTCGCCATCTTTCAGCAGTTTCTCTTCTGCTGCCTTGGCGGAGGCTTCATCGGTGATACTGAACTTCTCCAGTTTTTCACCCTGGAAGTGGGTCAGACGGGCAGAGAAGGTTTGGTTCTTCTTCTCCGTGTCCGCTTCTA
>JAHRHW010000090.1 GCA_019100305.1 Candidatus Thiodiazotropha taylori
CGATAAGCTCACCTTTTCTGAAGCGCAGAGCTATCCGGATAGTTTGAATGGCATCAACTACGGTGGTTATAGCGACTGGCGATTGCCTACCATGAAAGAGCTCTATTCGCTGATGAACTTCAACGGTACCGATCCGATGAGTGATGACACGAGTCAGCTCACACCGTTTATCGATACAGACTACTTTGGTTTTGCCTACGGGGATACGGCGGCTGGTGAGCGGGTCATCGATGCCCAGTACTGGTCAGACAATGCCTATGTGGACTACGTCTTCGCTAACCAATCCGCCGCCTTCGGACTCAATCTCGCCGATGGTCGTATCAAGGGGTACCCAACAGCCGGCCCGGTGGTGAAGAGTAATTTTGCTCTCTTCGTTCGCGGTAACACAGAGTATGGAGGCAACGATTTCAACGACAATGGGGATGGTACGGTGACCGACCGGGCGACCAATCTGATGTGGGCCCAGGACGACAGTGGCGGCGGCATGCTTTGGGCGGATGCCCTGGCCTGGGTGCAACAGAAGAACAATGAGGTCTACCTGGGTTACAGCGACTGGCGTCTGCCCAATGCCAAAGAGATGCAGAGTATTCTCGACTACAACCGGGCTCCAAGTGTTACGGCCAGCGCAGCCATCGATCCGATCTTCAGCACAACGCAGATCACCAATGAAGATGGGAATGAAGACTACCCCTGGTTCTGGAGCGGTACCACCCATATCCGTCAGGATGGATCAGGAAGCTCAGCGGTCTATCTCTGTTTTGGCCGGGCAATGGGGTATATGAACAACAGCTGGCTGGATGTCCACGGCGCCGGAGCTCAGCGCAGTGATCAGAAAGATGGTGACTTCAGTGCCTATACCTACGTTACCGATGGCTATTACTTCGGTATGAGTCCCCAGGGGGATGCCACGCGCATGTATAACTATGTACGCCTGGTCAGGGATGCTTTGTAAGGGAGCTGATTTTGAGGGGTGTAAGCCGAGGCAGTGGCTGCCATTCAAAGGTTTATAATTTCCACGAGGCAATCTGCAACGGACCTGTATGGTCCTTACTCAAATCCTGTTAGGTGGGGCATGGCCCCACCCTACACGCTGTAAAGTATCAGTGTGGCGAATTACTTGGTCATATAGCTCCCCTCTCCCCTTGTGGGAGAGGGGGCTTTAAGGTGAATTATTCGTGCTCTTTTTCAGTAGTCTCCAGGCTCAGCCAATCGGCAAAGTCCAGAGGAAGCGGCGTGGCTTGCTGCGTGGTTGTCGAAGCGGAAAGTTCTCTGCCAAATGCATGGATATGTTGAATACGTTTTTCCGAAAGAGGGTGGGTGCTGAAAAACTCCGGCACTTTCATCGTCCCTTCTGCGTTCTGCAGTACCACGAACAGCTGATCTGCACCGACCACATTGCCGTAGAGCACCATCAGTGTCTCGAGTGCGGTCTTGTCGGACTCGCGCTCCTGATCCCGGCTGAAGGTCAACGAGGTAACCATGCCTGTATTGCTGACGATCTGATTGGCCATCATGTCACCCAGCGTACCGCTGACCATGGAGAGCGCCAGTCCGATGGTAATACCGCGCCCTAGGCTGCGGATCGGGTGACGGTGTTTGACATGGGCGATCTCATGGGCGAGCACCATTGCCAGGGCATTTTCATTCGGTAGTTTTTCCAGCAGACCGCGAAACATATAGATGTGGCCACCCAGAGTAGCGAAGGCATTGACCGTGTCGTCATCCACGTAGTGCACGGTGATCGGCATCTCTTGCGATAGCCCCTGAGCACTGACTATCCGTTCGGTTAATCCCTCAAGATAGCTCTGCATGGGGCCCGGTTCCGGCCCATCGAGCAGCTCCTTCGAGACTATATTCAACTCCACCTCAAAGGGGATGTGATGGGCCAGTTTGTCAGCGAAAAATCCCAGCAACAGAACAGCCGCGACAATCAGAACAAGCACACCGGTTGTGAGCATGAAGAACTCTTTCAGTGGGTGCTGCTCGCTGGTGTTGATCCCTTCGGGTATCTGCGGATTGCTGTATTTCATGAAGGTGGTTACTGTTGTGTCTTTAAAGCAGTACCGTAGGCCAGCACTTCAACAGAACCGATACTGTTGCCTCTTCCCTTATGAATGCTGGAAGTCTCCAGTTTTACATTGAAGACAATGTCAGCATTGAGCTGTTCTGCCTGCGCCTTCATGCGCAGTATGGCTTCCCGTCTGGCACGATCAACCAGGCTCTCATAGGAGGTGACCCGTCCGCCTACCAGATTTCTCAGTGCGGCAATGAAGCGTTTGAAATAGTCCACCGAGATCACCACGCTGCCACTGACCAGTTCAGCATCTCTGCTGTTATTGTTCATCTGGGGGAATCTGGAGGTGACCGCCGGAATATGACGCAGTCTATTCTCTCTGGCGATGATGGATTTGTAGTGCCTGCTTTCCGCGTAGCTACCGAAGCCGTAACCCAATGCCAGCAGGGTGACCAGAATAATCAGATCGATCATGGTATCACTCCAGGACGACAGCGGTTCCGTAGGCAAACAGTTCAGCAGCCCCCGCAGCAACACTGGATGTGGAAAAGCGTACATTGAGTACCGCATTGGCGCCGACGGCTTCCGCCTGCTCGATCATGCGTTCCATGGCCTCGGCGCGGGACTCCTGAAGAAGCTCCGTATAACCCTTCAGCTCACCACCAAAAATATTTTTCAGGCCGGCCATGATATCCCGTCCTACGTGTTTGGCACGTACGGAGCTGCCCTGGACCAGGCCCAGATGTTCCACGATCCGTTTGTCAGGCAGAATCTCGATATTCGTTACTAGCATCATCGTTCCTTATTGGTGTTAGATGGTAACTGGGTCAAAACCTGATCATAGATTGCCTGTTGATCGATTCAATTTCCACCAATTAATTAAACCACCCTCAATTTACTGGGAGCTGTCCTAATAACGCAATGAGTCTTTTTCCCTGAGTGCGTTACCTTCACCAAAAAGGCATAAGACGGTTACTCGGTTGTTTGGCTTAGCAACTGTACTGTTAGGGTGTCAGTAGGTTACGAGTCAGCGCTATCGGTAAGAGATCGCCATTGTGAAAGCTGATCAGCCACGCCGAGTTTTTGCAGGTAGTCCTGGTCCAGGGGAGAGGTTATAGGCGTTTCTGTGGCAAGCTCGTGAATCAGCGCATTGGCAACATGGACAATGGTCAGAGGACTGAATACCTTCTCTGCTTGTAATTCGGGTTGATTATGCATCGCGACTGCCTCAACCACCGATTCAGGCAATCCCCAAAGTCCCAGGAGATAGGCGCCCACCGCACCATGAGTGGTGCCGAAGATCTCCTGTTCTATCGTGGACCGGGATTGTTGTTTATCGGCCAGCGCTGTATCCAGTTCGCTGTATCGATCAGGTATGTTTAACGCCAGAATCAGTTTGCCAATATCGTGTAGCATGCCGGCAAGCAGACAGTCTTCGATGAGGGTTTTATCCATGCCTTCCTGATGGGCAATCTGTTTGGCAAGCGAGCCGACCTGCATGCTGTGTTTCCAGAGTGAATCCAGAGAGAAATCTTTTGTTGCAAGCTTTTCCTGCTCAAACTGTTGGAATATGCCGATGGAGAGTACCAGGGGTTTGAGGATCTCCATACCGAGTAGGGAGGCTGCATCGACCGGGTTGGAGATGTGCCGGCCAAGTCCGAAAAAGGCTGAGTTGACCAGTTGCAGGGTTTTTACCGTCATTGCCGGGTCTTTGGCAATCAGTCTGCCGATATCAGCAACGGCTGTGTTGGGATCCTGGATCAGGCTGACCAACTCGTTGTATATGGTCGGCAGACTGGGTAGTGAGCGCATCCCTGAGATCAGTGACTTCAGTTCACTCTGACCCAACAGGTCGCGTAATGAGAAGGCTCGTACCAAGGTTGCCTTGAGTACTTCCACCTCACAGGGTTTGTTCAGATACTGGTGGGCAGGGCCCACCGTCTTCATGACCGTCTCCTGATCGGATTGACCGGAGAGGACGATACGCACCACATGGGGGTGGTGTTGCGCGATCGCATCCAACAACTGTGCGCCATCCATGCCAGGCATTCGCATGTCGGTGATCACAGCGTCGATGTGGGTTTCATTGGCCTTGCTCAATGCCTCCGGGCCACTCTCGACGAACAGCATATCCCACTGCTTTCGATAGGCTCGCAGACTGCGTCTGAGTCCGGAGAGAATATTGCTTTCGTCGTCAACAAAGAGAATTCGTTTTTTATCTTCTGAGTGGCTCAATTCATCTCTCCTATAATCGGAAGCTTGATGATGAAGGTGGTGCCGACACCGAGTTCTGTCTCGAAACTCAATTCCCCACCGTGTTGTTCGACTATGATCTTATGACTCAGTGAGAGCCCCTGCCCCGTCCCCTTGCCGACATCTTTGGTGGTGAAGAAAGGATCAAAAACATGATTGCGCGCATCTTCAGGGATGCCGGAGCCGCTATCGCTGATGCGGATGACACACCAGTCATCTACGGATTCGGTAGTAATATTGATAGTGCCGAGTTTGCCACTCTCGCCAACCTTTTCAGCGATGGCGTGAGCGGCATTGACAATGATGTTCAACAGTACCTCATTGATCGGTCCGGGAATGCACCGCACCTGGGGTAGCGAGGGTTGCAGATCGAGCGATACTTCCGCGTGGTATTTCCAGACATTTCGCGCGACAGTAATCGTACTTTCGATCGCTTTATTGATGTCGATAGGTGTCTTCTCTTCTGAGCCGGGATGGGAAAACTCTTTCATGGCGCGGACAATGGTGGCGACCCGGTCGACACCATCGAGAGTCTGTTGAATCGATTTGGGGATCTCCTCCTGCAGGTACTCAAGATCCACTTCGTCGATCTGCTCGTCCAGCTGATCGATCTGCTTAACCGCAATGTTGTTGCTGCGAGCCTGCTCGACCAGATCGTGTTGACTGTCGATGATCTCCGAGATGTCATCAAACGCATCGCGCAGAAAGCGAACATTGTCACCGACATACTGAATGGGCGTATTGATTTCGTGTGCGATTCCTGCCGCCAGTTGACCGATGGATTGCAGTTTTTGCGCCTGCTGCATCTCCGATTCCAACTGCTTCTGCTCAGTGACATCCTCGGCAATCAAAAGATAGCCATCGCTATGGCCTGTGCTGTCATTGTAAGGTGTAACGCTGATGGAAAGCAGACGGTTTGAGCCGTTCTGTTCTTTAAAACGTGTTTCAAACCGATCGGTTTTGTGTGAGCTGTTCAGGTTGGTTTCGATCTGGTTTGAGATCTGTTCCCAGTTCCAGTCGATCGGACACTCGGCAATCGGTTTTCCCTGTACCTGTTCAGCCGTCAGGCTAAAGGTCTCGGTTGCCTTGTCATTCCAGTGACTGATGTACTGTTGCTCATCAATGCCAATAAGAATCGTGGTCAGGGACGAGAGTAGACGGCTGTTCTGCTGGTGGGCCAGTGTCAACTGTTCATTGGTATGGGCACGTTCGATAATGCCGGCCAGGGTATCGGCAACACCTTGCAGGAAAACGCTTTCATCCTCTTTCTGTATATGCCCCTCTCTCAGATAGAGCGTCAGCACCCCTAAAACATCGCCGCGCGAGAGGATAGGCACAATGTAGTGGCCATGGGGCGACATCCCCTTGACTCGGTTTTCATGACGCTCGTCAACACAGTCTGCAAATTGAATCTTGCCCGTCTCGGCAGCACGACCGCAAAGGCATTGACCGAATTCGACTCTCTGGCACAGTTCTACGATTTTAGGATCTAGGTTGGTGTGTGCCATCATCCAAAGCTGATTGTTATCACTATTTGATACCAGGATCGCGCCTTGGTGGAGCATATCTGTAAGCGGCGCAGATAGAATGACTTCAAGGCACTCTTCAAGCAGCTGTTCGAAAGGAATATCTTTGAGAGATAGACTCAACAGGGTATTGAGTACATGGTGAGTACGGCTCTGTTGATGCAGGTTGCTGTAGGTGTGGTATCGCTTGATTGCGTATTCCACCATCCGTTTCAGTGAGGCCTCGTCCATCTCCCCCACAAACAGACACTCGTCAGCTCCCTCGCCAACCCACATCGCAGCCAGTTCGGGATCCTCATATTTCATGGTGGCAATGATCGGTGCGTAGGAGAAGGCATCACGCAAGGAGCGAATGGCTGAGGGTGTGGGCATATCCGCCAGGCCGGTGTCGAGCAGGATCAGATCGTAATGGGTCTGACTGATCTCATCGAGGGCATCCGCTAACAGTTCGACTGTATTGTGCTCGATCTTCCGTTGGGCATCCATTCGCAGAAGCAGTTCCTTCATCTCCTCGGCACTGTCCGGGTCGTCATCCACCAACAGGACCCGAATGTCATTGTTATGCTGAGAGATATCATGGGGCATACAGATGGTTACTCCTGCGCACCGCCACAATATCCGGTGTGGCTAATTTCTGATGGCTCGATACAAGCCAGTTTCAGTTGTTCCTATGGTTAAAAAAGTTGCTAAACCTCCTGAGCAGCAAATAGTTTATCGGCTTATATAGACAACTTCTTGAGTCTCGACCGATAAGAGTTTTTTATGGGGAAAGCCATATTCTGCAAAGGTATGAACTGAATTTGGTTCGGCGTAAATACCAACTGAATATCTAATGTTCTGTCTGTTTGATTCTAGCAGTTGCATTCAACCCAGATTTGATATGAATCAAGCTCTGGCAATCTGTTGTTTGCAGTAGTCTTGATCACAGACATGTTGGATTTCAGGGAACGGTTAATGACGGAAGACACTTTGTTGGAAGCGCCCACTATCATCAGGGTTATGCGGTTCCCATCTTCGCTGAGAATGTTTGGAAAATATGGATGAATTTCTGCTGGAAAGTGCGTAGATATTTATCCCGACGATAGCCGATCTTGGTCACTTCCCAGGGGAAAAGGTGATTCAGGGGTTTCATCGCCAGGTCACTGTCTTTGTCCTGTTCATAAGCCAGGTCGGCAATGATGCCGATACCCATGCCCTCCCGCACGTAGGTCTTGATCACATCGGTGTCGGTGGCGCTCAAGACCACATGAGGAGTAAGCCCCGCTTTGCTGAAGGTCTGATTCAGATGGTCACGTCCGGTAAAGCCGTCCAGATAGGTGATGATCGGGTGTTGGCATAAACCTTTCAGGGTGACTTTTTGTGATGCCGGCAATGGGTGACCTTTGGGGGCTATCAGGCATCGGTTCCAGCGGTTGCAGGGTATCGAAATCAGAGCATCGTGCTCGCCAAGCGCCTCGGTGCAGATGGCAAAATCGACCTTGTTCTTTTGGCTCAGCTCAACCAGCCGTTGCGGGGTGCTCTCCAGCATCTGCAGTTCGATGGCCGGGTAGGCTTCACTGAAGTGACGAACGATCGGTGGCAGGACATAGCGGGCCTGGGTATGGGTGGTGCCGATTCTCAGAACACCGGTCTCTTCGGAGACATGGTCCATTCCTACGGCCTGGATATTGGCGGCGTCCGAGAGCATGTTGCGCGCATAGTGCAATACCCGCTCTCCGGCTTCCGTCAAGCCGCTGAGACGTTTGCCGTTGCGCAGGAACAGTCTGGTGCCCAGCTCCTGCTCCAGAAGCCTGAGGTGTTGAGAGACTGCCGGTTGCACCAGATTGAGCTGCCGGGCAGCCTGGGTAACGCTGAAACCATTTTCAGCCAGGGCCACCAGGGAGTTGAGTTGTCTGAGTTCCATATAACGAATAATTATATAATGTAATTATTTATTATTTTACATGATGTTTTCTCCTGCACATAATTCGCACACGTGAAAGCAGCGACTCGCTCTCTTCACTCCCTGCAGAGCCCGGCATAAAGAAGGCCCAAGGGGTGCAATAAAATTCTGCTGCCGGTGATTCCGGCTACAAGAACAAACCAGCAATACCTTTTGTTCGAATGGGCGTTACCCGCCCGTGACGATTTTCCATTGGCTCACAAGGCCGAGGGATTCACTACAAAGGAGAATAAATCCATGTTTCAGATCCGCATCCACGGACGCGGTGGTCAGGGTGTAGTCTCGGCCGCCGAAATGTTGTCCGTTGCCGCCTTCCTGGAAGGCAAACATGCCCAGGCGGTGCCGAGTTTCGGTTCCGAGCGTATGGGGGCACCGGTGGTGGCCTTTTGCCGCATCGACGATAAACCAATCCGCCTGAGAGAGCCTGTGCTCGAACCGGATACTTTGATTGTCCAGGATCCCACCCTGTTCAACGCCATCGATCTGTTCAATGGCCTCATCGATAGCGGATACCTGTTGATCAATACGGGTAAGTCGATTCAGGCGTTGGGTATCGAAAACGCCGTGGCTCATCTTCCGGCCGGGCATGTGTGCAGCGTGCCTGCCACCGATATCGCACTGACCCATGTGAAGCGACCGGTGCCCAACGCGGTACTGCTTGGTGCTCTGGCAGCAGCAACCGGAGTAATCAGAATCGACTCGGTGGTGGAGGCGATCGAGAAAAAATTCCCCGGCAAGGTGGGGCAGGCTAACGTCAACGCGGCCAAAGTCGCCTACGAAATGGTCCGCACACCGGCTTTGCAGGAGGTGGCCAATGCTTAAACAGATAGAAGGCTCCCAGGGCATCGCTCAGGCCGTAGCCCGCTGTCGCCCGGAGGTGATCTGCGCCTATCCGATCACCCCTCAGACCCACATCGTGGAGGACCTGGGTGCGATGGTGAAGAGCGGCAGCCTGACCGATTGCGAATTCATCAACGTGGAGTCCGAGTTTGCCGCTCTGTCGGTGGCAATCGGCTCCTCGGCCACTGGCGCCCGTTCCTATACCGCCACCGCCAGTCAAGGGCTGCTCTACATGGCTGAAGCGGTCTATAACGCTTCCGGGTTGGGATTGCCGATCGTGATGACGGTCGGCAATCGGGCCATCGGCGCGCCGATCAATATCTGGAACGATCAGTCCGACTCCATGTCGATGCGGGATGCGGGCTGGATTCAGCTGTTTGCCGAGACCAATCAGGAGGCCCTGGATCTGCATATCCAGGCCTTTCGTATTGCCGAGACATTGAGCATACCGGTGATGGTCTGTGTCGATGGTTTCATACTCACCCACGCCTATGAGCGGATGGATATTCCGCAGCAGGAGCAGGTCGACCGGTTTCTGCCTCCGTTCGTACCGCGACAGGTGCTCGATCCGGCGGATCCCATCTCCATGGGAGCGATGGTCGGACCCGAGGCCTTCACCGAAGTCCGCTATCTGGCTCACCACAAACAGATGCAGGCGCTGGAGTTGATTCCCGAGATTGCCGAAGAGTTCAAATCGATTTTCGGTCGGGATTCCGGTGGGCTGATCTCCAACTATCGGACGGATGATGCGGAAACCATCATTGTCACGCTCGGCTCTGTGATCGGTACCATCTCAGAGGTGATCGACACGTTACGAGACCAGGGGCAGAAGATCGGTGCCATCTCCCTGCGCTGCTATCGTCCCTTTCCCAAAGAGGTGCTGCGGGAGGCGCTGCAGGCGTGTCAGAGGGTGGTGGTGTTCGAAAAGTGTCTGGCTGTGGGTATGGGGGGCATCGTTGCCGCCAATGTAAGGATGTCGATTCGAGGGCTTAACCTACCGGTCTATACCGTGATTGGTGGGCTCGGTGGACGTCCGATTACCAGAAAGTCTCTGGCCGAGTTGTTTGCGAAAGCGATGAAGGACGATCTCGATGAGACCACCTTCCTCGACATCAAGTGCGATATCGTGGAGCGGGAACTGGCGCGGGAGCAGGCCCATACACGTTCCGGTGGAGCGGCGGAAAATATCCTGCGTGAGGTCGGGGTCGTTGACGCCGCCAAGACCGCCTGAGGAGAAGCGAGATGCCACATCAACAAGTGAAATTCTATCAGACCGGTACCCTCACAGTGGGTAACCGATTGCTCGATAAGGCCCAGCGAACCGTACAGGCCACCATGGACCGCTCCAACTCCCTCGACTCGGGGCATCGTGCCTGTCAGGGGTGCGGTGAGGCCCTCGGGGCAAGATATGCCATCGACGCTGCGATGCGTGCTACCGACAATCAGCTGATCGCAGCGAATGCCACTGGCTGCCTGGAGGTCTTCACCACGCCCTATCCGGAGTCGGCCTGGCGTATTCCCTGGATGCACTCCCTGTTCGGCAATGCCCCATCGGTCGCTACCGGTATTGCTGCGGCACTGCGGGTCAAGGGTCGGCAGGATGTGCGGGTGATCGCCCAGGGCGGGGACGGGGGTACCACCGATATCGGTTTCGGCGCCCTCTCCGGGATGTTCGAACGCAATGATGACGTGCTCTACATCTGTTATGACAACCAAGCCTATATGAATACCGGGGTGCAACGCTCCTCCGCCACACCTGGATCGGCACGTACCGCCACTACCATGCCGTTGGGGGCAGAGCCTGGCGCGGAGTTCGACAAGGGTAAAAACGTACCTTTGATCGCCATGGCCCATGGCATTCCCTATGTGGCCACCGCCAGCGTAGACCGGCTTCACGATCTCGAGGCCAAGGTGGAAAAGGCGATGTCGATCAGAGGGGCGCGCTACATTCAGGTGTTTGTGCCCTGTCCCCTGGGCTGGGGATCCAAGCCGGCTGATACGGTGAAAGTTGCCCGGCTGGCGGTGGAGAGCGGACTCTACCCCCTGTTTGAAGCCGAGTATGGTGAGCTGACATCCGCCACCAAAATACGCCGCAAGGTGCCGGTTGCAGACTATCTCAGACTGCAGCGGCGCTTCGCCCACACCCTGAAAAGTGAAACCCAACTGGCTCGGCTACAGGCTGTGGCAGACAACAACATCCGTCGTTTCGGTCTGATCGACGAGCAGGGAGACTGAGTATGAACAAACCTTTTGCAATTACCCTTGATGTGGGCAGCAGTCTGCTCAACAAAACCGGCTCCTGGCGAACGGAGCGGCCGGTCTACCTCGATCGCCTGCCACCCTGCAACAACGCCTGCCCCGCGGGAGAGAATATTCAGGCCTGGCTCTATCACGCCGAAGAGGGACGCTACGAACAGGCCTGGCGGGAGATCATGAAAAACAACCCCTTTCCCGCTGTGATGGGACGGGTCTGCTATCACCCCTGCGAAAAGGCTTGCAACCGGGTTCATCTGGACGATGCGGTGGGCATCAACTCGGTGGAGCGTTTTCTGGGTGACCAGGCGCTGCGTGAAGGCTGGCAGGTGGCACCCGGTGAGGATACCGGCAAGCGGGTGATGGTGGTTGGCGCAGGTCCGGCGGGGCTGGCTTGCGCCTATCACCTGCGCTCTCTTGGTCATCAGGTCACCGTCTACGAGGCCGCGGCACAGGCTGGAGGGATGGTGCGCTATGGCATTCCAAAATACCGTATGCCCAGGGAGAAGCTGAAGGCGGAGATCCGGCGCATTGAAGAGATGGGGGTGGAGATCGTACTCAATACCCGTATCGATGATATTCAGGGCTTCAAACAAGCTAACGGTTTCGATGCGGTGTTCCTGGCGATCGGTGCACAGCAGCCGAAACGGGTCGAGATCCCATCGGATGAAAGCATTCAACAGCTCGACGCCGTAGGGCTGTTACGTGCCATTGAGGAGGAGGAGCACGTGGCCCTGCTTGGCCGGGTGGTTGTCTATGGTGGCGGTAATACGGCCATCGATGTGGCCCGCAGTGCCATACGGATGGGCGCCACCCAGGTGACACTGCTGGTCTATGAGGCGCGTGAAAAGATGCCTGCTCATGAGATGGAGGTCGCCGAAGCGTTTGAGGAGGGTGTGGAGATCCTGCCTTTGCGGGCAATCCGTGAGATCAGGGATGGCAGCCTCAAGTTGGAGCAGATGGTGGATGGAGAGGGCCAGTGGCCCCAGGCATCGGGTCAGTTTGAAAGCTTTCAGGCCGATCTGGTGGTTCAGGCGTTGGGCCAGCAGGTGGAGACCGATCTATTGAATGGTCTGGCCGGAGTCCACATTGAAGGCGATGCGCTCCAAGTGGATGTTGCAATGAAGAGCGGATGCGAGGGTGTCTTCGCCGGTGGCGACATGGTGCCCTCGGCACGCACTGTGACCACGGCCATCGGCCATGGCAAGCATGCCGCCCGCAGTATCGATGCCTGGTTGCGTGGCGAACAGTACCGCAAGCCCGTTAAACATGAGCTGGTGGATATCGACAAGATGAACACTTGGTACTACACCGATGCGCCCCGCACCGTACGGCCGATGCTTGATATCGTCCGCCGACAGAGTGGTTTCGCGGAAGTGGTGGGTGATCTGGATGAGATCAACGCAGCCTATGAGGCACGTCGTTGCATGTCCTGTGGAAATTGTTTCGAGTGTGACAACTGCTACGGGGTCTGCCCGGACAATGCGATCACCAAACTGGGGCCAGGCAATCGTTTCGAGTTCAAGTACGACTACTGTAAAGGTTGTGGTATGTGTGCCACCGAGTGCCCCTGTGGGGCGATCAAAATGGAGCCCGAGAGTATCTGATGCGTCATCTTGCCAGGGAAGGCTTTTTTTAACTGACGCATAATCTTTTTTGTATGTGTTGTCGCAGGGTGCGGTTGAACCGCACCCTGCGAGCTTGCTGGTGTGGCGGT
>JAHRHW010000091.1 GCA_019100305.1 Candidatus Thiodiazotropha taylori
CTCCCAGCCAT
Organism: Candidatus Thiodiazotropha taylori; assembly: GCA_019100305.1. Lineage (GTDB taxonomy): Bacteria > Pseudomonadota > Gammaproteobacteria > Chromatiales > Chromatiaceae > Thiodiazotropha. The sequence goes on from JAHRHW010000091.1 coordinate 12, forward strand.
GGCTTACGCTGGTCACCAGTTCCATGGCTGGGAGCCTGTTGAGGGCCCGTTTCTCATTACGGATGCCTCAGACAATCAGATTCAGCAGATCAACTATCAACCGGCCTTCCCGTTTTACTTGGACATTCTTGCCCAACACCTGGGACGTGCGGTGGCGGTTGAGGAATTTTCAGCGCTGGCGAATCACTATCCTTTTGGCATGGCTCAACTGGACAGTCAGTTTCTGGTGCGTGACCCGGTCAATCGCGTGGGGAACGCCATTGTTTTTGCCGGAGCCGTTCCGACCAATGCCATGGTCTATCTGCTGCATGCCAGCCCTCATGATCTGGTGGAAGCCGCTGGCAGTGCTGCCACTGATCTGCGTAGTCGATTCTCCTCCCGCTATGGCCAGGAGCCAGGATTGAATGTGTTTTTAATCGACTGTATCTCCCGGCGCATGGTAATGGGTGAAAACTACCATGATGAATTGTCAATCATCCGCCAGTGCCTACCGAAAAACGTCTCGGTATTGGGCATTCTCTCCATTGGGGAGATCGCCAACTCCCACCAGGGGGGGATTCAGTGGTTGAATAAAACGACCGTGATTGGTGGCTTGGCCTAATGAGCAATTCACGCCAGATCGACACTCTGAATCTGATCTCCATACAGCATGAGTTAGCGATGAATATCGGCCTTGATCCTCAACTCGTGCCGATGGTTCGGCACCTGATGAAAGTCTGTTTGCGTCGTCTTTCCGTACGCCGTGCGTATCTGTTTCTGCGCATAGATGAAGATGAATTACTGCCTGCCGAAACTACCCCTGGGCCTGAGAATAGTGTCTTTTTAGCCATGCCCGCTGACCGGCAGGCTGAAATTCTCGATACACCGCAAGTCGGTGAGTGGATTGTAGATTTCTTCCGCGGATCTTTGACTTCAGCGGAGGTGACTGTGTTTCAGTTTGGACGGCAGTTTGTCTATGCCTATCCACTTGCTGACAACGGTGTACTGTTACTCGACCGTAGCAATACCCCGCTGCCGGATATTCTGGTGGGAGCACTGACCCCGGTTTTCGAGCGTTTGCGCCAGGGTTGTGAAGCTGCGATCAAACACGAGCAGATCATACATGAAGTGGAGCGCAGGCGGGTCGCCGAAAGGCGTATTGAGCACCTGGCCTTTCATGATGATCTAACCGGACTGCCAAATCGAAGGCACTTGCTCAAACAGCTGAATCAACTGTGTGAACCGCATGTTGCAGGTCAGGACTATTGTGCACTCATCTATTTGGGCTTGGATAACTTCAGTGACATCAATGAATCTCTCGGCTATCAGATCGGTGATGCCGTGCTGGGCGCCATCTCGAAGCGGATTGTTCTTGCCGATGAGAAGCTGGCGGCAACCGCTCGCCTGGATGGGGATGAATTTGGTTTTCTGATCACCGACCTGTCTACTGAAGAATCAGCTGCCAGCGAACGTGTCGTGACATTGGCCCGCTGGCTTTTACAGCAGATTGAGCAACCCTGTGAGCTCGATGACCGTGCCGTCAGCGTCGCCGCCAGCGCTGGCATTGCCATTTTCAAGGCAGATGCCGAGCAGCCTCAGGCCGTGCTCAGTCATGGCCGTTCGGCGCTTCGTCGCGCCAAATCCCTGGGCCGGAACACAATACATCTGCATGATACCTCGTTGGATGAAGAGACCAGCCAGCGTCTGAGTCTGGATTACGATATGCGCTCGGCGCTCAAGTCCGGTGATTTCCAGCTCTGGTTGCAACCCCAGGTCGATCAGCAGGGACGGGTTATCGGTGCTGAAACCCTGATCCGCTGGAACCACGCCAACAAAGGACTGCTGTTACCCAACAGTTTCATTCCCATGGCTGAGAAATCGGGTTTCATCGTGCCGCTGAGTGAATGGGTACTGAATGAAGCCTGTCAACTGATCAAGTTACTGAATGACCAAGCGGTCTGGCCTTCCGGGGCGAAACTCGGGGTCAATCTCAGCGCTAAACAGTTTCATCAGCCAGATTTTGTCAATCGAGTCCTGACCACGATCAAGCAAAGGAATGTCTCAGCAGAACAGCTCGAACTGGAGCTAACTGAACGGACCCTGCTTGATAATGTGGAGGAGGCAATCGGAAAGATGCAACAATTGAGAGAGGCCGGATTACAGATATCTATCGATGATTTCGGTACCGGATACTCTTCGCTTGCTTATCTGCGCAGATTACCTATCAATCGAGTCAAGATTGATCGCGCTTTTGTTGCCAATATCGATTCCAGCACGGACGATCAGGCCATCGTCGAGGTGATTATCTCAATCGCGCGACATTTCGACATGCAGGTGATTGCCGAAGGGATCGATCGACCGGAGGCTCTGCAAACCCTGGTAGCGATGGGGTGCCAGCAGTTTCAAGGTTTCCTGTTCCATCGGCCAATGCCTCTGGAGTCGTTTCTGGCATTAAGCTAGGGTTTATCAACACAACTTGAATGGGTTGGGTCGGTGGCTCTGACCTGCGGCTCAATCGTTAGTTTATGACTCGATGGGCTTGGTCTGCTTCAGCATCCAGGTAGCATTTTTGATCGACTTCATAATCGCCGTAGTTACCATCAAGCCAAACCACGCTGGAGAAGAAAATGGGCATTGACCACTTTTATACAGACTGAACAGTAAAACATAGGAAACGATCAGCTACCACAAGCTTGAGTAGCAGACTTAAGATTCCTAACACCTGAATGGATCCACCGAAATGCTGATTTAAGCCTTCAACAAACAGCAATATACTTGAAATGTATATGAAACAATGCTCAGCTTACTAAGAAAGTGAAATAATCCAAACAACCTGCAGCTACACACATAATTAAAAATCCTGACAGAATATTTTCAACAAATAGTCATCTGTTGCCCCTATATTTAAAGTACCAAGCTTAACTGGGATAGTTAAATGCGAATCCTGGTGATCAACACAGGCAGCTCAACAGTCAAATATCGAATTTACGATATGAATAAAGAGCAAACCGTAGCTACCGGCCTGCTGGAACGTATCTGCTCGAGCAATGCAAGATTAAGCCATACAGCTTGGCATGCAGATATAGAGAGGCAAACTGTCCATGAACGCAGAGTAGACGAACATCGCAGCGCACTACTCTGGATACTCGAAGTTCTAAAATCCGATGGTCATTCTTTAGATAGATCAAGCCTTGATGCCATCGGACACCGGATTGTGCATGGTGGAGAGCTGTTTTCTAAACCGATGCGCATTGATGATGAAGTCATCAATCAAATAGACCAGCTCGAACCACTAGCCCCGCTGCACAATCCCGCCAGCCTGACGGCTATTAAAATGGTTGCTGAAACGGCCCCTGAGTTACCCCAGGTTGCCGTATTTGACACTGCCTTTCATCAGTCACTGCCCCCACATGCCTATCGTTATGCCATACCTGAGCAGTTATATCGTGATCATAGAATACGACGATATGGCTTCCACGGGACATCACATCAGTACATCGCTGAAAATGCCGCAGCGTATTTGCAACGCCCCCTTGATTCCTTATCCCTTATTACACTCCACTTGGGTAACGGTGCCAGCGCTACTGCCATACAAAGGGGTTGCTCTGTAGACACGTCTATGGGCATGACACCACTTGAAGGCCTGGTGATGGGTACACGCAGTGGTGATATCGATCCTGCCATACCCTACTATCTGATTCGCCAGGGAGTTGAATTGAAAGAGACCGAGAGGTTGCTCAATCACTCAAGTGGACTGTTGGGTCTCACAGGTACATCGGATCTGCGAGAAATCGAGACTCTTGCCGACGCAGGTAATGAACGAGCCTGCCTGGCAATAGACATGATGGGATATCGATTGCGTAAGTATATAGGCGCCTATCTGGCTATACTCGGCCAACTCGATGTACTGGTGTTCAGTGGAGGAATCGGAGAACACAGCTCAAAAATTCGCTTCGAGGCCACCAAGGGACTTTCACACTTAGGTATTAAAATCGACCGGCAGCGTAATCTTGACGTAAAAGATGACAGGATCTCTTCGATAGAGCACCTTGGTAGCGAGATATCAATACTGGTAGTCCCTACCAACGAGGAACTGGCCATAGCACGCCAGACTAAAAATCTTTTGACTCAAGTTAATCATATAGATCGACACTCTGGGTGACTTAAGAAATCATCTCCAACCTATCTCTGAGAGCGAGGAGGAATCATGTCAGAACAACCATTCAAAGATCCATTGAGCACAGAACAGCTGCAGCAGATTGATGCCTATTGGAGAGCCTGCAATTATCTGGCAGTCGGCATGATATATCTCCGGGAAAACCCACTGTTGAGAGAACCACTCAAACCGGATCACATAAAAAAAAGACTACTTGGCCACTGGGGTGCCAGTCCCGGCCTGTCATTCATGTATGTACACTTAAACCGATTGATAATCGAACAGGATCTGGATGCCATCTTTATGGCTGGTCCCGGCCACGGTGCCCCCGGTGTGTTGGCACCCGTCTATCTGGAGGGAACCTATTCAGAAATCTATCCAGACAAAAGCGAGGATGAAGAGGGTATGGCCCGTTTCTTCAAACAGTTCTCCTTCCCCGGGGGCATTGGAAGTCACTGTACCCCTGAAACACCTGGATCGATCCACGAAGGGGGTGAACTTGGATACAGCCTCTCTCATGCTCATGGTGCCGCTTTTGACAATCCGAACCTGGTGGTGGCTGTCGCCGTTGGCGACGGGGAGGCAGAAACAGGTCCATTGGCCACCTCCTGGCATTCAAGCAAATACCTCAATCCGGTTCGCGACGGTGCGGTATTGCCAATACTTCACTTGAATGGCTATAAGATCAATAATCCGACCCTGCTATCCCGCATTCCTAGGGATGAACTTGACAGCCTGTTCAGAGGCTATGGCTGGGTACCTCATTTCGTCGAAGGCGATGATCCCCTAACCCTTCACCAGCAGATGGCGGCCACCATGGAACGCTGCCTGACTGACATACGTGTGATACAGGTTGAGGCCCGTGCAAGTGGTAAGGTGACCCGTGCCCATTGGCCTATGATCGTCCTGCGCACACCCAAAGGGTGGACCGGCCCGAAACAGGTTAACAACCGTCAGGTAGAGGGTTATTGGCGTTCCCACCAGGTACCCATGGGAGGGATACACGAGAATCCAGAACACCTAAGCCAGCTGGAAGCCTGGATGAAGAGCTATCGTCCCGAGGAGTTGTTTGATGAACAGGGCAGGTTGGTGGAGTCATTGCGGAGCCTGTCTCCGAAAGGACACAAGCGTATGAGCGCTAATCCTCATGCCAATGGTGGACTGATCCGACGGGAACTACGAGTGCCTGACTTTCGTGATTATTCCACCGCTGTTGAGAAACCGGGGATCACAAGCGCGATGAACACCAAACCGCTTGGTGCACTGCTACGGGATGTAATGCGCGATAATATGGATAATTTCCGTGTCTTTGGTCCTGATGAAAATACCTCCAACAAACTCGACGCCATCTATGAGGTGAGCAAGAAGCTTTGGCTGGCTGGGTATCTTCCTGTTGATGAAGACGGTGGCGAACTCTCTCCTGATGGACGTGTTCTGGAGATGCTCTCAGAGCATACTCTGGAGGGCTGGTACGAAGGCTATGTGCTGAGTGGACGTCATGGATTTTTTGCCACTTATGAAGCTTTCGTCCATGTCATCGATTCAATGTATAACCAACACGCCAAGTGGTTAGCCATATGTGAGGAGATCCCCTGGCGTCAACCAATCTCATCCATCAACCTGCTCATCACTTCAACCGTCTGGCGTCAAGACCATAACGGCTTTACCCATCAGGACCCTGGATTTCTGGACGTGGTGGTAAACAAAAATCCTGAGGTGACCCGCATCTATCTGCCACCGGATGTAAACACCCTGCTCTCCACCGCCGATCACTGTTTACGCAGCCATGATGACATTAACGTGATTGTCTGCGATAAACAGAATCACCTGCAGTATCTGGATATGGATGCGGCAATCAAACACTGCACCAAAGGCCTCGGCATTTGGGACTGGGCCAGTAACGACCAGGGTTGTGAGCCTGATGTAGTGATGGTCGGCTGTGGCGATATCCCGACGAAAGAGGCACTCGCAGCCACGGCCCTGTTACGTGAAAATTTTGATGACCTCAAGATCAGATTTATCAATGTTGTTGATCTGTTCCGTATGCAGTCCGCTGGCGAACATCCTCATGGCCTGTCAGACAAAGACTTTGACAGTCTGTTTACCAAAGATAAACCAATCATATTCAATTTCCATGGTTACCCTTGGTTGATCCACAGACTTGCCTATCGCCGTACCAACCACCACAATCTTCATGTCCGCGGCTATAAGGAAAAAGGCAATATCAATACGCCCCTGGAATTGGCGATCAATAATGAGATCGACCGTTTCAGTCTTGCTATAGATGTCATCAATCGTGTGCCCCGATTGCAAGTTGCGGGAGCTCATGTCAAGGAGAAGATGCGAGAGATACAGATAGAGTGTCGGCAATATGCCTACGAGCACGGTATTGACAAACCTGACATCGCTGAATGGACATGGCCATTGTAAAGAATAGAACAATTCGGCACAGATACTGCCGCATTATTTACCCACGTCATGAGGAATCTATGACATGAATAAAAAAGTCAAGCAACAGGCCACAGATGCGAATGAAAGCGTACGTACAGGCCTGAGTCTCGAATCCTTGAAAAAATCGTTTCAGGAGAATCTGTTTTTTTCCCTTGGACGTCCCTGGCATGCAGCCTCAGACCATGACCACTACATGGCTGCCGCCTACACTGTACGGGATAGAGTACTTCAACGCTGGGTCAATACCGCTAAACTTTATAAGGATGTCAACGCGCGTACCGTCTGCTATCTTTCGGCGGAATTTCTACTTGGTCCCCATCTCGGTAACAATCTCAATAATCTGAAAATCCTCGATATCGCTTATCAGGCCGCCGCGGAACTGGGGATCGATATGAATGCAATTCTCGAAGAGGAAGAGGAGCCGGGATTGGGTAATGGGGGCCTGGGCAGGTTGGCAGCTTGTTATCTCGACTCTCTTGCAACACTTCAGATACCTGCCATAGGTTACGGTATTCGTTACGAGTTTGGCATTTTCGATCAGGAGATCCGCGACGGCTGGCAAGTGGAGATCTCTGATCTATGGCTTCGCAACGGAAACCCATGGGAGTTGCCACGACCAAAGCTGCGTTTTCCGGTCATGCTCGGCGGGCATACCGAGCGCTATACCGACCAACATGGTGCACTCAAGATACGTTGGAATCCGGAACTCGTTGTTGACGGCGTCGCATACGATACCCCAATCCTCGGATATGCTGTCGAGAACGTCAATCTGCTGCGCCTTTGGCGATCACAGGCACCGCAATCGTTTGACTTTCAGAGCTTTAATCAGGGTGACTACTATGGAGCGGTAGATTCTAAAGTTGCAGCTGAAAATATTACCAAGGTCCTTTATCCCAACGATGAACCTGCTGTAGGTAAGGAGTTGCGTTTGAAGCAGCAGTACTTTTTCGTCTCCTGTTCATTGCAGGACATGATCCGTATTCATCTGAAAGACAGCGAAACCCTTGACACTTTTCACATTAAATTCTCTGCCCAACTCAATGACACACACCCTTCAATCGCGATACCTGAACTGATGCGTCTGCTGATTGATGAGCATGATATGGAGTGGGAGCACGCTTGGGAGATTACGCGTAATACATTCGCCTACACAAACCACACCCTGCTGCCTGAAGCATTGGAAACCTGGCCTGTAGATCTGTTTGGCAACCTGTTGCCACGTCATCTGGAGATCGTCTATGAGATAAACAATCGGTTCCTCGATCAGGTGCGCACTCACTTTCTTGCCAACGACGAACGTATTTCCCGGATGTCGATCATCGGTGAGGGGCCAGTGCGTACCGTTCGCATGGCCAATCTCGCGACTGTAGGCAGCTTCGCAGTGAACGGTGTTGCGGCAATGCACTCGGAGTTGGTCAAGAACACCATTCTGAAGGATTTTCATGAACTCTGGCCGGAAAAATTCCATAATGTAACCAATGGCATCACACCAAGACGTTTTGTTCAACTGAGCAATCCAGGACTGAACAGTATCATGAAGGAACTCGCGGGTGATGATTGGGCGAAAGAGATGAGCAGCCTGGAAAAGCTCGAGAAACTGGCAGATGATACAGCATTCCAGGAGAAATGGAGCGATGCCAAGCTCAATGCAAAACTGCTTTTAGCCCAACGTATCCAGAAACATACAGGGATTCAAGTCAATCCGCACTCACTATTTGATGTTCAGGTCAAACGCATACATGAGTATAAACGTCAACATCTGAATGTATTACACATCATCACACTCTACAACCGCCTCAAACATAATCCGAACCTTGAAATATCACCCCGTACATTCATCTTCGGAGGCAAGGCAGCGCCAGGTTACTCGATGGCGAAATTGATTATCAAACTGATCAATTCTGTGGGAGATGTAATCAATAATGATCCCCAGATTGACGACCGCCTTCGCGTGGTATTTATGCCTGATTTTAATATCCAGAATGCCGAGCCGATCTATCCCGCAGCAGACCTCTCTGAACAAATATCTACAGCTGGCAAGGAAGCTTCAGGCACAGGAAATATGAAATTTTCATTCAATGGAGCCCTGACCATCGGTACACTTGATGGAGCCAACGTGGAGATTCGAGAGCAGGTCGGTGCGGAGAACTTCTTTCTGTTTGGCCTTAGCGAATCCGAGGTCTCCGAAACACTGGCCAATGGCTATAACCCATGGGATATCTACCATAGGGATGAAGAACTTCGCCACACGATCGATTTGCTGCAATCGGGTCTTTTCTCACATGGCGATACACAACTTTTCAAACCGCTTATTGATAATCTACTGCATCATGATCCCTTCCTACTGCTTGCCGACTACCGATCCTATGTCGATACACAGCAAAAGGTAGGTGAAGCGTTTCTCTCTCCCAACAGCTGGAGTAGGATGTCAATACTCAACGTTTCAAGAATGGGAATATTTTCCTCTGACCGATCGATAAGAGATTACTGTGAACGGATCTGGAAAGTGAAACCGACCCCGGTCAAGGCCAACGGCACACTGGCTAGGTAGTGAACTGAGGAATGACCATCAACAACTACAGGTGACTCCAGAGCGGAGTACTGATAAATGGTGCCGAGCCCTGGAAGTCCCACTTAAAGCTGCTACTTAATTGGTTTGAGTGGATGTGCATATCGTAGCTGTAACAGGCCTAACCAATCTAAACTCCAAAACTGTAGCAGTTTGGTGATCCAGACCTGACAGATTGATGAAACTACCCTCGTTATCACCCTATTCCATCGCAAAGACCTGACCCAGCCAGGAAGACGCCTGATTCATACTCCACTTCTTTTTCATACGCTCGATTCTACAAACACCATTTTCTTTACCTCATAAAGCTCGATTTACATCAATTAATTGTGGTTAAAAACTGCACATCATTATTTGACAATACATAAAAAATTCACGCAATATTAATAAATGGGTAACCAATAGTTAACTAAACAGATAGTAATTAATCGCATCATTAAACTCCTGGGCACAAAAAGTTCTGTGTCAATGATCTAAAACAATTTCGGAGGCATTAATGATTAACAAAACTACTCTGGGTTTTGCGATTGGCTTGACTCTACTTACCACTCACAATGCTGTTGCAGACGAGAGCATGGCCATGGGAGTCAATGGTTATCAAGTCTCAAAGCCAATCCTGACTGTTGGTGAAACCATTTCTGACACCTCTGGCGCTTTCAATCCATCTGTAATGGGTGATTATACACCGCCTGGCGTACTGGATGGTCTGGGTGCCTATGAGTTGGATGATGAGACAGTTCGTGTTTTTGCTAATCATGAGCTGTTACATTTCCGTGGATATGGCTATGAGGTGAGTGATGGTTCCGGCGGTTCGTTTTCTATGACAGGTGCCCGCGTCTCTTACATCGACATCGATAAAGAGTCTAAAATGATCGTGGATTCCGGTCTCGCCTATAACACCATATACGATGCTAATGGTGAGGTCGCTAAAGATATCAGCTTCCTGGCCAATGATTTGAGTGGCTTTAGCCGCTTCTGTTCAGCCCAACTGGTGGAAGCAGGACAGTTTGGTAAGAGCCGTCGCGGTTTTAAAAAGGGTCTTGAAGACACCATTTTCTTCACCGGCGAGGAAGACGGGGGCTTTTTCAACGCTGTAGGCGGCGCAGAGTGGGCGCTCGACGTTGAGACTGGTGATCTGTGGCAGGTGCCCGACATGGGTCGCGGGGCATGGGAAAATATCACTGAGATCAAAACAGGTAATCGCAAGCAGGTTGCCTTCCTGCTCGCCGACGATACCTCACCTTTTGACTTTGATGGCGGTGAAGACGAAGCTGCGCCGCTCTATCTCTATGTCGGCGAGAAGGATCCTGAGGGTGACTTCCTCGCCCGTAACGGTTTGCGAGGCGGTAAGTTGTATGTCTGGGTATCCGATACCGGCGAAACCTCACCACTCGATTTCAATGGTAAAGGGTCTCTGAAAGGAACATGGGTTGAGATCGATAACTCTCCATCAGGTATACCTTCTGAAGATGGATCCACCGGCTATGACGAATATGGATATCCAACCCAAGGTAATCTTTGGCTTCAGGCTAAAGCTGTCGGTGCTTTTGGATTTTCACGCCCTGAAGATTTGGCCACAAATCCACGCAATGGACGCGAAGCAGTCCTGGCATCCACGGGGGTTGATACCTTTGCTGTCGATCCTGCAACCGGCAATGGTGCAGACACATTTGGTACTGTCTATAAAATCAAGACAAACATCAAAAAACTGACGGCTAAACTGACCATTCTCTATGATGGTGATGCTGACCCAACCCGCGCACTGCGTTCACCGGATAATCTCGAATGGGCCGACGATGGCTACATCTATGTACAGGAAGATGAAGCAGAAGAGGATAGTCTCACCGGAGAACCGCTATTCGGGGAAGGCGCTGCGAATCCAAATGAAGCAGGCATTGTACGCTTACATCCGCGTAAAGGTAAAACCATGAGGGTAGCCAACATCGATCGAAGTGTTGTGCTTGATGGATCGATCCCTGTGCCATCTGATGCAGTAGACGTGGATGCCGGATTTGCCGGCGAATGGGAGAGCTCTGGTATTGTCGATGTGTCGGATCTGTTTGATGAAGACGAAGGTACGACCTTCCTGTTTTCTGTTCAAGCTCACGGCATAGAGGATCAGGATCAATTCAATGCAGACTCAAGAATCGTGGACGGAGACCTGGTAGAAGGCGGCCAGCTTCTCTTTCTGACTCGGGACGATGAAGAAGAGGAAGAAGACGACGACAAAGATGATGACGATAATAAATAGAGCAGACTAACGCTCGCACTCAAGTCAATTGCCCAGCCATTTTGGCTGGGCTTTTTTATTTTCCGATGTCTCAACAACCAGCAAACAGGCACGTCGATGTATCTGTGTTTGTAGCCGCTGATTCACTCACCAGGAATCAGAGCTTTTCCACCTTGAGTTTGACAATGGCTCTTTCAGTCGTCTCTTCAACAGTGATACGCCATCCCGATTCATCAATACTCTCTCCCTTGATAGGTATGTGGCGTAGCCTTGCCTCAACAAATCCACCCAGCGTATGAAACTCAATTGAAGGGAGTTCGAAGTCCAACAGATCATTAACTTCAGAGACAGAAACCCGGGAATCGATCAGATAAGCACCATCACTGATCTTTTCATAGTGCCTTTTACGATTAGGCCGATACTCATCAAAGTCATATCCAACGTTGATTTCACCCACCACCTCCTCCAGAATATCCTCCATGGTAATGAGACCCACCGCCGATCCAAACTCATCAACAACGATAGCCATGTGATCATCCCGTTCTCGCAATACTGGTAACAACTCCTCAATTTTCTGCAAGGGTGAGACATAGAAAGCGGGGCGCATCATTTCGAGAAGTGAACGTTGACTGATCTCTTTCTCCATAAGATCCCATACCGTTAGCGTTACGATACCGACAACATTGGCAATATTGCCCTCGTAAACTGGAAGCCGGTTGAATCCAAGCTCTCTTACTCGTTTGATTGCCTTGGCGGTTCCATGACTGCGGTTGACGGCAATGATATCAGCAAGTGGCACCATCACCTCTGCCACTGTAGTGTCGGTAAAGCGTATTGCCCGTTTGATGCGGGCACGGTCGAACAGATCCACATTGCTACCGTGATCCGCCATCTCCACCAGGGTGCGCAGCTGCTCTCTGGTAATGAACAGACTCGGTTCACTGGGACGCCGTCCAGCCAAGCGGGCAGCAATTCGAGCTACCATGGAAAAAACCATGATCATCGGATACAGCAATGTCTTGAAGATACGTAACGGATAGACCACCAGAGGAGCCAGATTATCGGCTGATCCAGCTGACCATGTGG
>JAHRHW010000092.1 GCA_019100305.1 Candidatus Thiodiazotropha taylori
CAGTCACCTCCGGAAAATCCGGTAACTGTCAGATCGGGTCGTGATTACTACACATAATTAAATGTCCCAATGCTGCGCCGACAAACCCAAACGGGATAATTGCGAGAATAACAAACGGCTGCCAATAAGATTTGAGCGGTATCGCCATCAATACATAGATCAATACCGCTGCAAGAAGCAAGGCTCTCTTCATCCCCTCACCAATCTCTTCCATCTCTTCGAGTTCTCCGGCTTTTTTCACCTGGATGCCTGGATATTTCTGCGTCAACTTTGGCTCCAATTGCTCGAATACCGCCTGACTGACCTCCTCAGGCGCAACAAGTGCCCGATCGATGGAGGTCGAAATGGTATTGACCGCTTTGCCGGACTCCCTATATAGCGTGCCACTGACATAACTTCCCGTTACGCTGGCGACAGATTGCAGTGGAATCCAATCTCCGTTACTGCTACGTATCCTGCTTTGTAGAAGGTCATCGATGGTGTCCCGGGAACTTCCGCTGTTACGTACCAGAACACGCACTTCATCCCCGTCCCGCTGGATCTTCTGTACCTCAGCGCCACCGAAAGAGTAACCGATCTGCGATGCCAGTGTTTGCTGGTCGAAACCCAGGCTGGTCGCTGCTGGTTTGATGCGTAATTCAAGCTCAGGTTGACCACCAGCCAAGGTATCCCAAACATTGCCGACTCCGTCGATTTTTTTGAGGAAGGAAGTCACCTCATCGCTCGCCAGCGCTAAGATATCTGGGTCTTTGGAGAGCAGTTTTAATTGAAATCCTCCCGCCAGCTCTTCAGATCCGCTGAAGCTCAACTGAGTCGTACCTTCCAGCTGTCCGGTTCGTTCCCGCCATTCGTCCAACACATCAAGTATTTTTACATTGGGTCGTTCAGCAACCGGCGTCAATTCTGCATAGACTTGTGCCGATTGGGCGCTGGACACCAAAATAAAGAGGGAGCGGATAGGCGGAGTTTCCAGTAATTCGCGTTCTTGGATCTCTTGATTGATCGCTACGCCAATAGTCCGGATTCGATCAACGTTGCCTTGTGTTAATTGAAACGGAGCCCGTGCATCCATCTTCAGATCGACAGTAATAATCTGCCCGGGAACATCTGGAAAGAACACGGTTTTTATCTTCCCCAGTTGAATCAATCCAAGGCCAAATGTAGCCATGGCGACAAACAACACCAGGACCGCATAGCGGTTCCGAATTGAAGCAGCCAGCATCGGTGTGTAGACCCTGTCTCTAATCCTTCTGAGTCCGGCCTGGGCAGCACGTTGCAATCTGCTCCACTGTCGAGATATCCAAGTTTTGGCTTTGCCATCTATTTTTATGGCGGCAAGATGCGCGGGGAGAATGAACTTGCTCTCGATCAGTGAGAATAACAGTGCAAGGATCACAACAGCGGAAAAGCCTGCCAACACCTTACCAAGGGGGTTTTCGATCAACAGCATAGGAAAAAACGCCGCGATAGTCGTCAATACACCGAACACCGTTGCAACCGAGACCCGGTTGACACCGGTTTCAGTGCCAAGAATGGGGTCGGGATTTCTACTTCTCTCTTCAAACACGCTTTCGCCGACAACAACCGCATCATCGACCAGTATGCCCAGCGCGATGATCAGGCCGAAGGTCGTGATATCGTTCAACGAGTAATCGAGCCAGCTTGAGCCAGCAACGGCAATCGCACCCATCACCGAAATGGGTATGCCCATGGCTACCCAGAAAGCAAGGCGCACATTGAGAAACACAGAGAGAAGGAGGATAACCAAGAGTAATCCCTGAAGACCATTTGATTGCAGCAGTTGCAGACGATCAGAGATATAGTTCGATGAGTCCCCCCATACTGTAATGTCTACTCCGGACGGAAGCTGGGCCTTAAACGTTTCTACAACTCGATGAACGACCTCAGAGATTCGTAACAGATTTTCCTTCTGACCAATCAGAACTTCCATGCCTGTGGTTGGGTCGCCGTTAAAACGAAACAGATAGTCGCCTTCAGCAAAACCATCTTCGATACGGGCAATATCAGATAGATGCAGGGTTGTGTCATTGGCATATTCCAGAATCGGAACCTTGGAGAACTCAGTAGTAAACCGGGCTTTGTCGTCAGCTCTTATAAAGACATCACCACCCCTTGTGCGTAAGCTACCGGCTTGAAAATCGAGTGAACTGGCGCGGATCTTGTCTGCGATATCGGCCACGGTCAGATTGAACTGCTGCTGAATCAGAGGATCGACCTCGATATGCAGTTCACGCTCATGTATGCCCCAGAGCTTGAGACGTGAAAGCTCCGGTTGGGCCAACAGTTCTTCTTTTAGGTGACGTGACAGCTTCTGCAGGGTCACTGTGTCGGTGTCTCCGTGCAGGTTTATATATAAAGCGGGAAAGTCGTATGCAGTGGTCTCGATCACAGGACGTCTGGCTGTCATCGGCAGGTCTGTCATGCTATCGATTCTCAGCCGTATCCTGTCCAGCAGACGGTTTAGATCTTCTCCGCCTGCGCGACGCACTTCAACCAGCGAGAGCTCATTGCGGGATTCAGAGGAGATGCTGCGTACACCTTCCAGTCCTTCAAGGGTGCTTTCGATCTTTTGACTTATAAGCTCATCGATCTGTCCTGCAGTGGCGTCAGGGTAGGTTGTTGTGATAACCACACTGTCGGGTGGAATGCGGGGAAATCCCTCGATTCTGATCGAAAGCATCGTCATAATACCGAGGAATAGAATCAGTACCATCATCAGATTGGCTGCAACGGGATTGCGGATAAACCAGCCGGTCAGAAAGTGCATAGTTTACTCCTCCACGATTTGAGGATTGACTCTCTGCCCAGGTAGAAAAAAGACCAATGGGGTTACCACGATACGCCAGCTGTTCTCTGTTCCTGGAGCTTTAATCACGACCCTGTCTTGACGACGAAACAAGACCTCTGGGGAATGCCTTTGCAAGCGATCCTGTTCATCCAAATACCAGATATAACCTTCCTGGGTTAGGCTGGAGTCAGCAATACTGAGGGCCGAAGGTACCGTAACCCCTGGTAACAGGACTTGAACAAAATCTCCTGACAACACCTTCGCTTCTGCAGAGTTGGTGATTTCGAGGAAAACCCGGTACTGGCGGGTTGTCGCGTCAAGAAAACCACCCCCCTGGCGGATTCGGGCCTGGGCTATCTCTGTTCCTTGCTGGTTCAAGATCCTGGCACTCAAATTTGTGAGTGGCTGTCGCAGCAGTTGCCACTCTTTCTGTCCGATTTCCACAATGATTTCAAAACGTCGGTCATCAACCAGATCGACCAGAGGATCACCCGGGTTTACGCTTTGTCCCGGACTCACATACCGTTCGACGATATGACCGGAGAAGGGCGCAGTAATTGTCGTATTCTTCAATTGGATTTTATGCGCAGCTACCCGTGTCTGAGCCGATGCGACCGCCGATTTCGCTAGACGCAATTGAGGCAGATGCAACGCCAGGTCGTTGGGGGGTTTGGATGCGCCTTTTTTGAACTGTGCCCGTGCGACCGAGGTATTCTTTTCCGCTAACAGCAAGTCGAGCTCGGCCTGCTTTAAGGAAAGTTCGGCTGCCGAGAGTTCTGCGATATAGTTGCTTGGCTCGATCGACACCAGCATCGTGCCTTCCTTAACCCTCTGGCCAGCCAGAGCGCTATCGTGCACTTGCGTAATCTTTCCGGATACCGCCGCTCTAAGCTGCGCGGACCAACGTGGCCGTACTGGGGAGTAAACCTTTATCTCGACAGTATCAGGCGCTACCGTTACAACATCAACCGAAACAGGTAGCAGAGGGCTGTCTTGCTTGGTTATCTGCACGTCAATGGTGTCTTCCGCTACGGAAAGGTAAATAACGACGATCACCAAAACCGCCAATGCTGCCACCAGCCAAAACCATCGTCTACTCGATTTGTCTGCTTCAGACATCGGTTACTCCGTTTCTAGTATCGAGATTGCTCAACACATATAATGAGACATACTTGTATCGTAATTCATTTTCCGATATGATACAAGTATGTCTCACTTAATGAGAAAACTTTGATGATCAATCGACTGGATGCTCGAGCAAAGCGTTCGCAAAAAGCCCTGATGAAGGCCGGCATGGAGAAGTTGAATGAAAACCCGGAGGCCACGCTTAGCGATATCGCGTCTCATGCTGGTGTTGGAAGAGCAACGCTATATCGTCAATATGAGACGCGTGAAAAACTGATCTTGGCTATTGCTATTGACTGTTTCGATATCATCGACGAAGCTACCGCGAGCATTGAAGGGAAAGCGCGCAACGCACTGGATGCCATACGCATGATGTTCGAACATATCACCCCGTTGACCAGAGAGTTCCAGTTCCTGATGAATCTCGAACGGGTCATTAAGAATGATCCTCAGATTGCTTCTATCAATAAGAAACACCGTACCCAGATGATTGATCTGGTTGAATACGCCAAGAAGAAGGGAGAAGTCGACAAAGCTTACCCAACAAGTTGGATTGTCAATCTCATCGAGGGATTATTTTATGCCGGTTGGGTACAACTTCAGCAGGAAGGCAGTAACCCGGAAGAGGTTGCTGGACTGGCATTCAAAACCTTTTGCCAGGGTGTTGCTATTCAGCGTTAAGGCAATCAGACGTCCCGTATGTGAAAGGGCATAAAATAAGATGGTTCAAATATATCATTTAACATAATATACATTATGCACATAAACTACTGTCTATTGTATTGTGCAAATATCGCCTGAATGTAGTATGCTTCCAGCACAGAAAGTGTTTAGCTTCCTCTGAACTCTGTTAAACCACTTTCTCCTAAAGTCGGAGACACGTTGACTCGGTCTTGTCCACCGAGCTAACACCTAAAGCCGCTGTTCACTGTAACGTTTCTGTTATGGGTCAGCGGCTTTTTTAATCGGTCATGGAAAAATTATTGGTAGTTCACCCTCTACTTGTCAAGCATTTTTTCTGAGCAATGATCAGGTGCGTATTTGGGCTTGGCAATGAAGACAAGCTCAAATCGTTTTCAGGGTTCATGATGATCATCCCCTTGACCGTCGAACGCTTTCGATCCCCCTGGATGTCATAGGTCCAGATGTTCTGTCCCTGCTCCGTTTTTTTGTTGATCTTCAATCGTTGAAATTTACTTTGAACCTTTTTGTAATCCGCACCGATGGATTGCGCGAATACTCGGAAGATTCTGGGACTGACGATCAAGAGACCTTCTGGCACGGTGTGGACCATCGCCTTAGCATTGTTGATCTCCAGCTTTCCCGTCTTGACGCCTTTCGTCAGCCAGGCACAGAAAGACTTGGCGAGATTCTCAATCGGTACTGATTCTGACTCAGATTCTTTGTCAATTGCTGCCGGTACCGGCTGAGAATCTTCAGCCCTGGGATCAGGCGGCACATCATCATCGGCCTCCGGATAGGATTCTGACACATCCGCCGCAGTAACTGCAGCGGTAGCCTCCTGTTTCTCGACGACAGAAGCTGAGGCTGTTTGCTCCAGATTTTGAGAGGTGGTCTGTGTGTTAATGACAGTCTGTGAGGTTGATAAAGATTCTTCACGCTTGCCATCTTCCAACGCAATGTAGACATCGATGTCTGTTGATGGCCCTGATCCAGCTCCCCACAACTTGGAGACACGTACACCAATGCACGTCAGAGATTGCTCCCAATCACCAATTCTGATCGTGATTTTCCTCGAGGCCTTGCCGTCTCTGGAAGCATTCAGATAGTCGTATTGGATCAGCTCATCCATGATTCGAGGATTCGGCGGTATCCCTGTTTGTCCTTGTCCGATCAAACTGGATCTGAGTTCATCCAAACTTCGCTTGCTGACCAGCCAAATGGTATCGGATGACTGCGTGTGGAATGCAACACCTCCTGGTTCATTGCGCTTCCACTCCTCATCAATTAACCGTCGCAGTTCGACTGCAATACGTTGATGCAGGGGTACCGCCGGCTGTTGGGCTATTGAAACAGCATGTCCTCCCGTTAAGTTATTTGCGACCGAATATTGATCGGCCTTCTTGATGATCTCGCTGATGGCATTGGTGTCATCGATGTTGAATCCGGATAACGCATCAGTCCACTGCTCCAATAATAACAGGTCTGAATTGAGCCAGACTTGTCCCTCGATCGGAACGGTCCATTGCACCAGTAAGAGTGGTAATTTGTCGTGAATCTGATACTTCCGGTCACGTCGAAAAGTAATACTGTAATTTGATCCTAAGGGCATTGGCCCACCGAGTGGTGCCCATTCATCCACACGACCATCAGAATGGTGAATGTGTATCAGCTGGTCGGCCAGAGGTTTTCCGATATCGTGCAGCAGTGCAGCGGTAAACACGGCATAAGTATAAAGATCTGCCTTCAACGATTGCTGCTCTGGAATTCCTCCTTGAGGTAACAGATAGCTTTGTCGAATCCGAAGAGCCGCTTCAGCCGTTTCCAGGGAATGTTGGAGCAAACCGCCTGCGTGTGCGTGATGATGAGCTTCTGAAGCAGGGAGTAATTGCACGAGTTCTGCCAGTCTTTGTGTCAGGTCATTGTAGAGTTTGTTGTAGTGGCCATCTGGGATACTGGTTAGTTGCCGAATTCTGCTCAGTTGTGCTTGATACCGCCTGAGGAGAGCTGTAGCCGTTTGAGCGTGTAGCAGCCCCCTATTCGGCTTTTCCGCTTTCAAAACACCTTTTAATTTATGCCACACATTCATGAATGCCGTTCTCGTGGATTGCTGCCTCAGTACTTGTTGATCACGAATTGGAGCCCTGCGCAAGTTACAGAAAGCCCTTTACCCATTTCATCGCCGCGATCACTCACTATTGTGAGCGCGGCGGCCCTTTCGGGTAAGTCCTGTTCCATTAATTACCCCTACCCTTCCTGTCCTTTGTTTCTTTTTCCCTTTGTAGTATGCGCTTTGTAATGGATCTTTTCATACGATAATGTTTTTTTAATTGTGGCATATCGTCATTGCTGTTGACAAAAACGATTATGTATGTGCTTTATATCATCAGCAAGTATCCATTGTTTATTTTTATAATCAGAAAACCCATCAACTCCTGTGGCTCGCTCATGCTGATCAGGTGTTAATATACTGGATATAGTCCTAACTAAAGCAGCATTTCTTGCATCAATTGCATAAGGTGAGCTCAAGATTTGCTGTCTAGGTCCAATTCTGGATCAGAGGCCACCTTGATTTCTATATATCGCTCCGAAGACTGGAATGCATTGGCAACAGACGCACTATTAGTATCTTCAGGGCCCAGAATTACTCTAAAACGACCATTTCCG
This sequence comes from Candidatus Thiodiazotropha taylori, assembly GCA_019100305.1. Taxonomy (GTDB): domain Bacteria; phylum Pseudomonadota; class Gammaproteobacteria; order Chromatiales; family Chromatiaceae; genus Thiodiazotropha. The sequence goes on from JAHRHW010000092.1 coordinate 7,283, forward strand.
ACAAGATTATTCGTGAATACTTGCGGACTCCATTCAAGTTAATTGCCTGAACTGTCAGTATAAGTATTAGCCTCAATCTTATGTGTCTCCACAACATTGGCAGCAACATGATTGCCGTCTGCATCACGTATAAAACCTTGATAGTTTATGAGTGTTGGAGAAGATGAACACACATGCACGGACAGTAAACACAATAATAAAAATAAATATATTGTGATTTTATTATCATTACGAATTCTTTTCCAATAAAATAATGGACATCTCAGTCAGGTTAATTAATATTATATTTTGACGAAACATATTTGATTTATTTAAGCCATTAAAAAAATGTTAACGTTAACTTTTTAATTTTGAAATTTCTTGAGAAACAATCTAATTATGCTTAATCATTTTTATTATTAGGCCCTACAAGTTGACCTAGTTTATTCTTATGAAATAATTTACTGTAACATTAATCGGTCTTGTTTCAGTATCGCCACCACTGACAATTGTATGATCATGGTTGACTGCAGACTCTGTGTAATTAACAGAGCCACTCCCGTCTGGTGATGTCCCATCAGTTACTAATGCATCATCTCTACCCCAGTGTTTATTTTGGGTACCAAAATGATGATATCGATGGGAATGTTGCCCATCGTGAGAAGAGATAAATGCATTATTTGGTAAACTAGTAGCATCATCCTGAAGCCCACCGAGAGATGTAGATAGAGTACCCTTGCCTCTCAGAAATCTATCTCTCATATCTGGGACATTTTGAGAAACTATAGTTGCATAAGTAGAGCCCTGCACTGAACGACCATCTGCATAAGCCCATCTACAATTGGAATTATTTGAAATAGATGCACATGTTGATGCATCACCCACGTTTAAAGCATATTGCTCAGGAGTCAATAAAGATGAAATCACCGTACCTATAGCCACACCATTGCCGGCTGAGATTGCATATGGAGCACTTAATATTCTCTGTCTAGGCTCTATTTCCGGTTCAGTATCTACCTTAATTCCAATATAACGCTCTGAGGATTGAAGGGCATTGATAATGGACACAGCATTACTGTCTTCGTGGCCCAGTATTATTCCAAAACGACCGTTTACTACCGGAACATTCAAAAACACTTGGGGACCCCATACAAGTTGAGTGCCAGCACTGTCGGCATAGATATTGACTTCTATCTGATGCGTCTCTGCACCAGAGGCAGCAACAGGACTACCGTCTGCATCACGTAAAAAACCCTGATAATTGACAAGAGATGGAGGATTGGAAAAAGCATAGCCTGAAAGAAGGCCCAATACTACTCCATAGCAAAAAACACGAGTAAATGTTTTCATATAAGCACCAATTTATTGGAAGCAAGTTTGAGTAAGATTTCCCTGCCATTGATAAGCTTTCGGATGAATATAGTTGAAAATATCTTCAATATTTTCAAGATATATATATTCACTTGCGAAGCAGGAATTACCAAGTGCCATTGTGAAGCAGTCACATGACGCTCATTTAAATTGTTAAATAAATATGGCAGTGGGGTGTATTTACCATGGGCTCAGTGTAAATATATACTTTGCTGCGAGAAAATATTGAATTATAAAGTAATTTAATATTTAATTACCGGGCACATACAATTAAATAATTAACATCAGTGCCGTATTGTGCTCCATCCGCTTTTAATGCAAGTGCAGTAATTTTTCTGTTTTTGTCCGCATAATATTTATGTGGACTTGGCCAACCTGTAGTTGCCGTCCAAAATTGTTTCGGTGACACAGTCCACACACAATCAGATTGAGATGCTATTGTTCCGTCTGCGTATCTTGGTAATGGTATCACACGATTATGAGAAGAAGCCCCCGCGGACATAGTAAGTTTATCTTTCAAAGCTAATTGGGGAACAGATATTTTACCTGTAGTTATTTTTGTTGCATTAAGATTAATTATTTTGGATCCATCTCCTGTAAATTCTGGTGCTACCACTTCTCTGTCTGCCGTTATACGGTTCGAGTTTATTTTGACTGCCCCTCTTCCTAAAACTTCTGCATTTATTGCATTTATTGCATAAGGAGCACTAAGGATTTGCTGACGTGGAACTATCTCTGGCTCACTTCCAACCTTTATGCCCAAAAATGTATTCTCTTTTCTAAATCCTTCAGTTAGTGCGTTACCATTTGAGTCTGTAGTACCAAGTATTACATTAAATGAGCCATTGATTACTACAACATTATCAAAAACTTGTGGTCCCCAAAGTTTGTTGCCTGCACTTTTTGCATCATAAATACTGAAATACATTTTGTAGGCGCCATCTGGGAGTGGTTTGCCATTGCCATCTAATAAACTTCCTTGATAATTTACTAATTGAGGAGCCGTTTCTCCGTTAATATTAAAACCTACTAGTAACAATGATAAGAGTAATGGTATAGAAATATTGAGATTATTAATTAGTCGTTTCATGATTTTCCTTGTTAAAACATTTGCCAGATTACGTACAATATATTATTCATGATTGCTAGTTAAATCTAGCATCTAACATATCCTCCTTATGTTTCATGCACTGCAGCTGCCACAATAATCAGGGTGAAACCAACTTTAGGCTTCTTTCTATCATTTCTCCTGCTGCTGCACCACCTACCGCACCAGCACCTGTGAATGCAGGCCCAACATTTGGTGCGCCCACAACCTTCTCAAAAAATCCTATGTGGCCGTAATCTGGCAAATATTCGTTGATTTGCTTAAATGTGTTTTTTCCAAAACGATTTGCGAGTCCCACTGAAATTCTTTGGCCTACCGGACCAGCAATCGCTCCTCCAAAGGCCCCACCCAAAGTAGCCGATAGAGTGCCAAATGTTATACCCTGAAATAGTGGTTTATCGCTCTGCAAATTGTTGCGCATATTCTCAAAGGCCTTGCCTGAAAATCCCCCTGCACTGCCAGCAACTGTGCCGATAACAGCAGCATCCAATGCCAACGAACCACCTAATGTTAAACCAGCCCCCACCGCAGCCGCCGTAATTCCACCAGCCACAGCACCACCAACCGCACCTTTATAAGCAGCGGCCCTCACGGCGCTCCAATCGGTAGTGCCCTGCTGTGTAAGCAATTCGCTAGCACCACTTACCAAAGCACCTGCAATACCACCAACTAACGCTCCAGCTACCGCTGCACTTCTTCCATCATTGTCGACATTTAAAGTAGGGTTATTCACTGCATATCGGTAAATCGACAAAATTTGTGGATTAACTAGGTATCCATATGCACCTTCAACGCCCGCTAAGTCGCTCGTATAAGCTTTATCGACGCTAATAAATGCTCCAATATTCGATAAATAGTACCGATCTCCAAAATACATATAACCACTTTCTTCATCGTACTCTTTTCCGGTATATTTGTACCTTGAATCAGAACCGCCACTACTATTTACTACCTCTTTTCTCATATGACCATATGAGTAGCTTTCAAAATATTCCTCAATTACACCACCAGCTGATAACAATAAATTAGCAGATCCGAGGTGGTCATGAAGATAATATGCATACAACCACGTTCTCCCATTTGGACGAACTCCTCTTTTTTCCGCAACGCGCTTACTCCCGCTATATATATACTTATGCAAACGTCCATTTCTAATTTCACTATACTTATCTATATAAACAACTATTTTTCCGGTGTCATTAAGGTTTACTAATGTTTTTACCTTTCGCTTGCCTAAATAGTCATAACGATATTCAGCTTTACTGTTAAAATTATCTACTGTAATAAGGCGGTCTAAGTAATCCCAATCTAAATTAGTTTCACCATAATTGATCATGTTACCGTTCGAATCATAAGAGAATAACCCACCCCCAAATGAATCTTTTTCGGTACCAGTCAGTGCGTGTGGGCCAGGTGGATCACTAGCATCTCGTCCATTACGATTCCATGCTCCTGCTACGCCACCGTTACTGACCTCTCCCAAATTGAGAGCAGGTTTCGGAACTAGAAGGTTGGCCGCGTCCAAACGAACTAAATTACCAATACGATCGTACCGATATTCGATATGTCCATAGATCGAACCATTTGCAGATTTGGTCAACCGATACAGATCGTCATATTCAAACGTCTGTGTGGCATTGAACTTCTGCGCCTCCAGATTCTCTATGCCAAGTTCATCACCTATAGCATTCAGCGTTGCTGCATCCCGCTCATCGGTAATTGTTGTGATGTTCGATACATTGTCGTATTTGTAGTTGAGATCCTGTAGTATCAACATGTCGCTACCACGCTTGCTTTGAAGTCGCTTCAAACGCAAGCGACCATCGTAGGAGTAAAACGTGGTCACGCCATTGGCCAAGGCCTGCAGGGCATTCTGGCCAGCCTCGTTGTAGTCGCAGCGGTCGATCACACCTGGCACAGATTCAAGTAAACCCCGGTTGTTGTACTGGTAGTTCATGTAACTGCCATCCGGGTAGGTGTACCGAGTAACGCGATCCATGGTGTCGTAGCGGTTGGCGCTGTAGAAGGCATGGGTGATACTCTGACGGTCGTTTATGCGCTTGATTTTCCACTCGACCCTACCGCGATTGTCATAGCTCAAGTGCTCTTGCCCGGACTGGTCTTCCACCCAAGCGAGCTTACCTAGCGTGTTATTCGCGGTGACGTTCTCGGCCTGATCTGTCTTAGCTGCGGTCATCACATTGGCCACGTCAACAATGCCATCTGCGTCGATATCGTGGGGCAGTTTAGTGGAGCTGCTATCGTGAATATCACGCGCGATGCGGCTCGCCTGGCCCCAGTAATTACCACGACCCAATGGTCCTTTGGGCGCGTCATAGTGATACACCACGTCGGGGGTCGCTAAACCTGCGCTGTAGAATTCTTTTTCCAGACGGTTAACCCCATCGTACTGGTAGCGAATGGTCTGCTGCTTGGCATCAATGGTACGCTCAAGGTTGCCCGCCTCATCGTATCGATAATGCATATGCCCCCGATCGGGATCGTTCATGAAGGTCTTGCGGCCCAATCCATCGTATTCGATGAGTTTCTGGTTGTTTTGAGAATCGGTATAGCCGGCGAAATTGTCCAACAGGTCGTAGCGGTAGGTCGTTTTCCAC
>JAHRHW010000093.1 GCA_019100305.1 Candidatus Thiodiazotropha taylori
GTATCGCTATCACTGCCACGATAGATCCCACCAGCCACCGTCGCCGGTGCATAGTAAGGGGTTGTCTCGATCAGCTTTGCCACCAGATCACCATCCACGGCAACCAGGTGAGTATCGCAGGCGGTTGCCGCCTCCTTGATCGAAGCGTTGGGGTGGCCCACGACATAGACCATGGCATCGATCTTGTTGTCACACAGAGCTCTGGCCTGTTCAGTGGCTTTCAACTCCGAAGCCAGCTTGAAATCCTGTTTGCTCCAGCCATGTTTCTCCATCATGACCTCCATGGTACCCCGCTGACCTGAGCCCGGATTACCGATATTGACTCTTTTACCTTTCAAATCTGCAAACGTTTTGACACCGCTCTCTTTACGGGCCATTACGGTAAAGGGTTCACTGTGGATCGAGAACACCGCCCGCAGACTCTTGTTGGCTCCCTGCTTGGAGAACTTTGAACTGCCCTGATAGGCGTGATACTGCCAATCGGACTGGGCGACACCGAAATCGAGCTCTTTTGCGGCAATGGTATTGAGATTGAAGATCGATCCACCGGTGGATTCCACAGAGCAACGTATTCCATGATCCTTTCTACCCTTGTTCAGCAACCGGCAGATGGCGCCACCGGTCGGATAGTAGACCCCGGTAAGGCCACCGGTTCCAATACTGATAAACCGTTGTTCGGCACTGACACCGATCAGCGGTAGCATCAACAGACATATCCCAAATAGCTTTTTCATGTTTCACGACCTCCGTTATATTTTTGATCTTTGAATTCTAATTCTGTTCATCCACGCTTCAGACTGACTGACTCTGTGTGAATTGCTGAATGCGTCGAATACTACTTTAAAAAACTGGCCACCGCTTGAGCAAAAGGAACCGGTTGCTCTGCATACAGCCAGTGGCCGGCAGCGTGAATCATCCTTCTGCGATTGTGCGGAAAGTAGTCATCGATGCGCCGGATCCCCTGCTGGTTCACATAGTCCGACAGTTCACCATGAATGAACAGGGCATCCCCGGGGAAGGTGTTACCTGCCACCTCGGGAAAGTCTGTCAACAGCGGCATCGCTTCGCTCAAGCTCTGCAGATTGAAGCGCCACTCCCACTGCTTTCCCCTTTTTTGCAGATTCTGCAGCAGGTATTGACGAACCCCTGGCTCGGCAACATAGCCGGAGAGATGAAGATCGGCCGCATCACGACTCTCCAACTGCTCCAGGGGCATAGTCTGCAGCCCCTTGAATATGGAAGCAAAACGGTGCTCGTAGGCGACCGGTGCAATATCCGCCACCAGCAACTTCTCCACCCGCTCAGGATTTGTAAGAGCGGTCAGCATGGCCACTTTTCCGCCCATGCTGTGTCCCAGCAGTGAGACTGTCTGCAGATCGAGATGGTCATACAGCGCCAGCAGGTCATCAACCATCAGCGGATAGCTCATCTCAGCGTAGTGTGGAGATCGGCCGTGGTTGCGCAGATCCAGATTGATGATTCTGAACTGATCCTGAAGCAGTCTGATGATACCCATCCAGTTGCTGGACGATCCAAACAGTCCATGCATCAGACAGAGCACCGGCTTTTCAGTATCACCCAGATCTCTGAAGTAGAGCGGTGGAGTATCACTCATCACGCGCTCCTATCTGTTTCATGGGGGGCATAGAGACACTCAAGATCATAGAGCTGCATGAACAGATTCAAGGCCTGCTGTTGATTAATGGACTCTCCGGTCAGCTGTTGAAACAGCTGTGAAGCGCAAAAACCGCTGTCGCTTTGTGACGCAGCCGTGAGCAGCCGATGGGGCAATCCTTGCGCATCAATCGACAGCTTGCGTCCACGCAGCAACCACTCAGTTTCGCCTGCCCCATCGGTGACCCGTTTTAACTGAGGACTCAGATAAAACCGTTCCGACAGAAACGCTTCCCTGGTCGGACGATGCCGGGGCTGATCCTCCTTTCTTGCCGCCACCAGGGTCAGTTTGGGTCGGTAGGTAAGGCGTTCGATCAGTTGATAGGTCATTGAAGGTTCAGCGGTCTGCAGTTGTTCGATCAGCTCCTCATCGTCACAGATCGTCTTTAACGACCAGTCATCAGGCTCATGCCAACGAATAAACTTCAAACCAGCCTTATCCAGTAACTGCAACAACGCCTCGATGTCATAACTCTGCTCATGCACATGCAGACATCGATCGGCAAACTCCACCTCATCCACAGACGAGGTACCCTGCCAGCAGTTGCCGTGAAATACCCCCCTTTCGGCAATCCGTGCCAGGGCTCTGGCCGTCGCCGCCCTCTTCCCATCTCGGTCAACCGATGGCGAAACCATCTGCAGCGCCTGGAGAAAACGATCCAGAGGCTGCCGGCCATAGCGACCATCGACCATCAGTGACAACACCCCATGAGGCGCCAGTTGTTGCGTCAGTTGCTGCAGGCCTTTGAGTGGATCACTCAGATGGTGTATTACTCCGTAGGAGAGAATTACGTCATAGCCCCGACTCACCCCTGGCAGGGAGACCGGGTCGAGCAGATCGGCAAGATGAAAACTGAGGTTAGCGAGTGCTTTGTTGCGGATATTCGCCGATGCTTCGTCGATCGCCACCCGGTTGATATCGATGCCGGTGAACTGATCATCTGGCTGCAGGGCTGCGGCTTCGGTCAGATTGATTCCCCGTCCGCAACCCGCCTCGAGCAGTTGAAGCTGCCCGGGTCTCCCTGCGGGGCGTTCGATGTAACTCAGCAGCAACCGTCCATGGTAGGCATCGCAGTCGGGCCTGTTCCCCGCCGGATAGGGGTAGGCTTCGTAAAAGGCCCGAACAGCAGCAGTCACGCGGTCCAACTTGTCTTACCCTGTCGGGACCTCAACCAGCCCTGCTCAGCGCTTTCTCGGTGGCATCAGGTCGGTGATGCTGCCTTCCGCCATCTCTGCGGCAAAGCAGATGGTCTCATTGAGGGTTGGATGGGGGTGTATGGTCAGGCCGATATCCTCCGCATCGGCACCCATCTCCAGCGCCAGCACGGTTTCACCGATCAACTCACCAGCATTCGGTCCGCTGATGCCGGCCCCCAGAATCCGCTTCGACTTGGGATCAAACAGCAGCTTGGTCACCCCTTCATCGCGGCCGATGCCCAAGGCTCTACCACTGGCTGCCCAGGGAAAGGCTCCCTTCTCATACTCGATGCCCTGAGCCTTGGCGTCGGTCTCGGTCAGTCCCATCCAGGCCACTTCCGGGTCGGTATAGGCCACTGACGGGATGGTCATGGGGTCGAAACTGGATGGGTGCCCCGCAATCACTTCGGCAGCCACTTTGGCCTCATGGGTAGCCTTGTGGGCCAACATCGGCTGTCCTACCACATCACCAATAGCATAGATGTTCGGCACATTGGTCCGCATGTGCTGGTCAACTGGAATGAAACCACGCTCATCCACGTTGATGCCCGCCGCTTCAGCATTGATCTTCTTGCCGTTCGGCACCCGACCCACAGAGACCAGTACCCGATCGTAGGTTTGCGGCTTATCCGGTGCCTGTTTGCCCTCGAAGCTGACCTTCAGGCCACTCTTCTGAGCCTGAATATCGGTCACCTTGGTACCCAGCATGATGGCGTTATAGCGCTTTTTGATGCGCTTCTGCAGCGGTCTGACCAGATCCGGATCGCAACCGGGGATCAGATTGTCCTGCAGTTCCACCACATCGATCTTGCTGCCGAGTGTGCTATAGACCGTGGCCATTTCAAGCCCGATGATACCGCCACCCACGACCAGCATGCGTTTCGGAACATCAGCCAGTTCCAGTGCCCCGGTTGAATTGATCAGCCTGGGGTCGTCATTGGGAAATCCGGGAATCTCTACCGGCGTGGAACCGCAAGCGATAATCGCATCGGTAAAATCGATCGAGATGCTGCCCTCGGCACCATTCACCGCAATACGCTTGGGTGACTCGAAACGCGCCAGGCCGTGAACCACCTCAACCTTACGTTGCTTGGCCAACGCCTTCAAACCACCGGTGAGTTTCTTGACCACTTTGTCCTTGCCGGCACGCAGCTTGTCGAGATCGATCTTCGGTTTTCCGAAGCTGACCCCCATCTCCTCAATTTCAGCCGCTTCGTTGATCACATCCGCGGCATGCAGCAGGGCTTTCGATGGGATACAGCCAACATTCAGGCAGACCCCGCCGAGCGCTTCGTAGCGTTCGATCAAAATGACTTTCTTACCCAGGTCCGCAGCTCGGAAAGCTGCGGTATAACCACCAGGGCCCGCTCCGAGTACCACCACATCAGCCTGTTTGTCCGCAGCACCTTTGACCGCCTCGGATACCGGCGCCTTATTGGTAGCCGGCGGAGTTTCCGCCTTCTCTCCGGCAGCCAGTTCCAGTTTCAGGATCGCTCCACCCATGGAGATCTTATCCCCAACCTTGACCATCAACTCCTTGACCGTTCCGCCGTGCGGGGAGGGAATGTCCATTGTCGCTTTATCACTCTCCAGGGTAATAATGGAATCTTCCGCATCGACCCGGTCGCCTGGAGATACCAGAATCTCAATGATATCCACCTGCTCGAAATCACCGATATCGGGAAGGGTCACTTCGACAATGCCGCTCATGTAGGCTCCTCACAGTATTAGTTTACTTAAACATGCTTGTATGCAATAGGCATCGATCACCACCAGGGTGATTCGATATTGAACACAGGATAGTGTATTTAATAACCCTTTATAGCATTTCTGCCGCTGAGAACGAACAATCAGACTGGAAAAACCCTCAACCCGGCCCTGAAACAGATGTGCCAAAAGCCCCACTCTGCCACTTCATGACAGAGTGAGGTTTCTGGTTGAACGGCAACCAAAGAGTTCTGTGGCAAGGTTGAAGCTGCCTATGTACTAAAAATAGACGGCTCGATGAGGTAGGTTGGATAATTGAACAGTCAGGGCAACCCACCCTATTACCCTTACTGTTTTTCAGGTACGGCCTGATTGGCCGTATCTACAGCAGCCTCAAAGGCAGCCTGGTCGCCCTCTTCCATACCCTGGCCGCTCACTGCAGGTTCAACCATAGGCGCTGTGGTATTCGACGTGGTGCTGTTATTCGGGCCGCTTGAGTCGCTGCAGGCGACCAGTGACAGCGTCATGCTTAACAAGGTAACAGTAATCAGTTTTTTCATAATTCAATCCCTCAATATTGCAAATTTGTCCTAGTTAACGCTTTGAGTGATACAACCTGCATCAAACAGGTTGCAACCACTTCTCCAGTCAGGTGACAGATTAAGAACTACCTGAATTTCGATTCGGCAAAAGAGTCGCCTTAATCCATTTCGTCACTAGAGATTTCTTCAGCAGCGGTTTTATATAACCAATTGCCAATTGAGGTTGTGACAGAGGGATCGATATTAACCAAAAAACAGTGTGTAATTGTTTACACCTGGATCCGACACTCAGATTCGGAATGGAAAGATAAACGTGGTGTTCAACAGAGAGGGCCGAGCGGATTTATTATAAAAGGTCTTAAGTGGTACCTGTCTCCAGGACCTCGGTGCTCAGCCAACGAGTCAAATCCTTCGCTGACATCGGTTTGGCATAGTAGAAGCCCTGTAGATTGTCGCATCCGGTCTCGACCAGGAATTCAGCCTGTTCACGGGTCTCAACACCTTCTGCTATCAAGGACAGATTGAGGCTCTGCGCCATCGCAACAATGGTTCGCACCAGGGTTGCATCTTCAATGTCATCCGGTAGATCGCTGACAAATGAGCGATCAATCTTCATCGTATCGACCGGGAATCGCTTCAGATAACTGAGTGATGAATAACCGGTACCGAAATCATCCACTGACAGGGAAACACCCAGTGCCTTGAAATCAGACAACCAGGTCATGGCCTCATCGGTATCCCGCATCAACAGGCTCTCGGTGATCTCAAGGGTAATGTAGTCAGTCGAGAGATTGGTCTCCGCCAATACACCCAGTAAAAAGCTGGCCTCGAGCCCAAGCTCCCGCTGTCTGCTGGAGAGATTCACCGCCAGTTTGAGATCACCGAAACCGGCATTATGCCACCGCTTCAACTGCTGACAGGACTTCTTCAGTACCCACTCACCGATAGGACCAATCTGTCCACTATCTTCCGCAACCGGGATAAAGATTGCCGGCGAGACCGTACCCCGATGGGGATGATGCCAGCGTAGCAGCGCCTCGACACTCACCACCTTGTTCAACAATGGATTGACCACCGGCTGGTAGTAGATCTCAAGCTCATCCCGCTTGATCGCCTGTCGCAGATCCAGTTCCAGTTGTCGGCGCTCCAAGGTGTGTTGCTGCATCGATGCGGTAAAGAACTGATAGGTGTTTCTGCCCCGCTCCTTGGCCTGGTACATGGCCATATCCGCATTTCGCAGCAGCGAGTCCGCATTCACCGCATCATCCGGATAGACGGTGATGCCGATACTGGCACCGATATAGATCTCACGCCCATAAAGTGAAAAGACCCGGGTTATGTGTTCGATGATGTTGCTGGCCACATTCGCCACAGAATCCATCTCGGTGACATCCTGCAACAGAATGATGAACTCATCCCCACCAAACCTGGCGACCGTATCCGATTCACGCAGACAGGCTTTGATGCGGGCGGATACCAGCTGTAGCAGCTCATCCCCCACCACATGGCCGAACGTATCATTCACCACCTTGAAGTGATCGAGATCGATAAACAGCACCGCGAGCATCCAGTCTTCACGATGGGCAGCAGCGATGGCCTGATTCAGCCGGTCGGACAACAGCGAACGGTTGGGCAGCCCGGTCAGGGCATCGTAATTGGCCTGATAGCGGATCTGCTCTTCGTTCTCCTTGTGCTTGGTTATATCGGAAAAGACGGCGACGAACTCTTTTGCGATACCGTGTTCACCTTTGATCGCTGAGATCGACAGCCACTCCGGAAATACGCTGCCATCCTTACGCCGGTTCCAGATTTCACCTGACCAGTAGCCTTTATGCAGCACAGACTCCCATAAGTCATCATAGAAGGATTTGCTGTGGCGACCGGAACTGAGAATATTGGGTGTACGCCCCAAAACCTCTTCCTGACTGTAACCGGTGATTCTGGTAAAGGCAGGATTGACCGTTTTGATCCGGTTCTCCTCATCCGTCACCATGATGCCTTCCGCGGTGGTGTCAAACACGGTGGCATTCATTCTTAACTGATCCTCGGCCCGCTTCTGTGCCGTAACATCCTCTTTGACGGCAATGAAGTTGGTTATTTTTCCTCGCTCATCCCGCAGTGGCGAAATCGACGCAGACTCCCAATAAATGCTGCCGTCTTTGCGCTTGTTGTGGAACATCCCGCGCCACTCTTTACCTGCGAGCAGGCTGCTCCACATGTCATTATATTCCTGCTTGGTCTTGTCTCCACTCTTGAGGAACCTTGGATTTTGCCCAACCGCCTCTGCAGCCGTGTAACCCGAGACCTTTTCGAATCTCGGATTCACATACTCGATCACCCCTTCTGTATCGGTGATGATCACTGAAGCAGGACTCTGCTCCAGTACCCGACCCAGCTTACGCAGGTCCGATTCGGCCTGTTTTGATTCTGTGATATCACTTCTGACGCAGACCAGTCCACCCTCAGTGGTGTGGTTGTTACTGCTGAGATACCAGGCGCCACTATCGAGCTTCTCCAGGTACTGCCCCTGAGGCAGAAGATCGAGAATCTTATCCCCTTCAAGGTTCAGGTTTTTCACCCGGCTACCGGCAACAGCCTGCAGCTCCTTCAAGGTGAGAGACTCCATATCCTGTTCTTTGAGCCAGGGGTAGAACTCCTCGAAGCAGCGGTTAAACAGTACCAATCGACCGTCCGCATCGAACAGGGCAAACGCCTCAGAGAGATTGTTCACCGCATCATGCAGACGATACCAGGCGCGATTTACCTCATGGTGGGCATTGTGCAGACTCCTGATCAGTTGCCATAGACCGAGCAACAGAATGAACACTGCGATTGTCAGCAGCATGATCAGCTCTCGCTTGGTGCTGGTCTCTGCTATACGGTTGGCTTCATGCCTGGCATGAATCGCCTCGAAATTATCCTGACTTGGAATCGCCAGATAACGTCGTTTCAATAGATCCAACTTGGCAAGACCATGCAGATCAGAGTCGATATGAAACAGCACCTGCTCCAACAATGACTGGCTCTCGGCGACCTCGAGTTTCTGTTGCTTGAGCGCTTCCAGGTTTCGTTTTACTTCGGTGAACTGTGAATCCGCAGAGAACAGATGGTAGGTATAGAGCTGGTTGATCAGTACCAGAACATCATCGTAGAGCCTCGGCTCGCTCTCTTTCAACTCATCCGCGATGATGGGCAGATAGTGAATGCCGTTGCGCACCAATGCCGCCTGAAACTTGATTTTTTCCAGCAGGATGAGCTTTTCATCCATCCCCTCCCAATAGGTGGAAAAAAGATCCTTGAGTTGCTGATCATGCTGAGTGATCAAAAGATCGATCTTAGTTTTCATTTCTCGCAGATTGTTGGTCGTCATTACCAATGGGTCATACTCAACCATCAGAAATGAGGCGATTCTCAACATATCCCGATCGAGACGGGCATCCAGCTTCTTCAGTTGCAGCATGTTGTGTGAGATCTCTGCATACTCACTGGACTCATCATCCCAGAACAGTCCAAGCAACAAGGCAAATGCCAGGCACAAGCCGATCAGCAGAGCGCCGCGTTTGGTGCCGATTGATCTAAGTAACATAATCATGGCTTGAACCGACTATGTTTACCGACCAGAGTGTGCAGAAAAGCGACCATATCCCGGATATCCTCATCGGGAATTTCGCGACCCAACTGATAGCGCCCCATCACCCGTATCGCTTCATCCAGGGTCGTTACAGTACCATCATGGAAATAGGGTGAGTTGACCGCAGCCAGACGTAGGCTGGGAACTTTGAAATAGTGCTTGTCGTCCTCCTCTCCAGTGACATTGTAGCGGCCGTAGTCTGCCTCGGTGATCTCCGTGTCTCTGTCTTTGAAGTAGTCACCTTTGGCTCCCATGTAGGCATACATGTTGCCGCCCACATTTGCCCCCTGGTGACAGCTGATGCAGCCATAGCTTTTGAACAACCGATAGCCGCGCAACTCTCGCTCATCCAGGGTATGCTCGCCGCTCAGCCAGCGATCGAAACGGGAGTTCTCAGTCACCAGGGTTTTTTCGAAGGCAGCAATGGCGATTGCAATATTCTCACCAGTGATGCCGTCACTGAAAAGCTGACCAAAAAGCTCAACCATGGCGGTATCCTGGCTCAGCTTGGAGATCACTTCAGGCCAGGTTGAGTTCATCTCAAGCGGATTGTGGACGGGGCCCGCCGCCTGAATCTCAAGACTATCCGCCCTTCCATCCCAGAACTGGGCAAGATTGAAGCTGCTGTTGTAAACGGTCGGCGACTTGATTCCGCCCATGACACCACCAACCCCGGTGGAACGTGGTTTTCGATCCGTACCACCCGTTGAGAGCATATGGCAACTGGCACAGCTCAAGGAGTTATCCCGGGAGAGGCGTCGGTCGTGAAACAGCTGATCCCCCAGCGCAACCAGTTTCGGGTCGAGCTCAAAGTTCATTTCAAGCGGGCGGATGGGCTCGTTCTTTATCTCTGAAGCCCACAGACATGGCACATAAGATAGAAAAAACGTCAGTAATAACAGTTTCTTATGCATAGCCACCAGACACCGGAACTGAACCAGCCAACTGTTGCGCCATGACAACAGCCTCTGATTCAGATTCGATATGTACTTGTTTATATAAATCCAAATTCAAGCCAACCTTAAAACCTTATCGGACAAGCATGAAATTACTTTAAAGCCTAAGGAATTGCTTTCCGTCAGAAAATGGAGATTCCAAGAGTTGAAGAGGCACAGGTTGCATCCCTGCCCCTATATCGCAACTGTATCGGCGGATTTGAGTTGAATATGCCTACAACTTGAGCTGATGAGAGTCCGTTCGAACGGAAACCCTTCCAACTAAAAGTTTAGTTGTCATGCAAGCCTACAACAAGCCACAACTTGCGAATTTGCAGAAGGATTCAGTATTCGATTTATCGATTCTTCGAGTCTGTTTTGTAGTAGCAACAAACCTCACCAGCCACTACAGCAATAGGCGTCGAATATCCTCAAGCAACGAGGCAAGCAGTCGGGTGAATCGGACACCTTCTGCTCCGTCGATCACCCGATGATCGTAGGAGAGGGAGAGGGGTAGCATCAGTCGGGGTTGGAAATTTGCCCCATCCCATACCGGCTGCATGGTGCTCCGGGAGACCCCAAGAATTGCCACCTCCGGCGCATTCACGATGGGGGTAAAGGCAGTCCCGCCAATGCCGCCAAGGCTGGAGATTGAGAAGCAGCCCCCCTGCAGATCTGCCGGCGCCAGTTTGCCGGCTCTGGCCCGCTCACTGACAGCCATCAGTTCCGCCGCCAACTCGAAGACACTTTTCTTGTCCACATCACGGATTACCGGCACAACCAGACCGTTGGGCGTATCCACCGCCACACCGATATTGACATAATGCCGATAGATCAGTGCTTCCGCCTCGCTGTCCAGGGAGGCATTGAACGCCGGCATCTCCGTCAGGGCGGCGGCAACCGACTTCATCAGAAACGGCATCAGCGTGAGCCGCAGATCCCGCTGCTCCGCGAGCGCTTTCTGCGCCTTGCGAAAGGCCTCCAGTTCAGTGATATCCGCCTCATCAAACTGGGTGACATGGGGTACGGTCAGCCAACAGCGGTGCAGATGGGCAGCACTGATCTTCCGGATCCGCCCCATTGGCTTGGATTCAACCTCACCAAAGCGGCTGTAGTCCACATCCGGCCCGCTCGGCATTTCAAAACTGCTGCGACCAGAGCCACTCGCTTCACCGCGGCGCAGCGATTGTTTGACGAAGTTCTGAACATCCTCTTTCAATACCCGCTGTTTGGGACCATGACCTTTCACCAGAGAGAGGTCGACTCCCAACTCGCGGGCCAGGCGCCTGACGGATGGACTGGCGTGGGGTTTGTGCTCGCCACTGATGATCGGGCTCTCCGGCACCGGTGGGATACGGGCCTCCTTGTCCCCCGGGCGACGACCTGTCGCCAGATCGCCGCCAGCCTCTTCATTTGGCGTAGGCGCAGGGGCCTGTACGGTCTCCACCTCTTCGGCTGCCGGCGCCAGAGCCGATGCGGCTGCCGACTCATCCGCAGCAGGCGATTCACTTTCAACCGCTTCGATGGTGAGGATCACATCCCCCTCACTGACCCGGTCCCCCACCTTGACCTTCAACTGCTTGACCTTGCCTCCGTGTGGAGAGGGGATCTCCATGGTGGCCTTATCGCTTTCCAGGGTCAGCAGGGACTCTTCAACGGAGACTTCGTCACCTTCAGAAACCAGGATCTCAATGACTTCCACCGATTCGAAATCACCAATATCAGGTAACAGTACATCTGTCGTTTTACCCACGTCTCATCCTCTTTATTGCCATTCAGGCACTCTGTTTCTTAACGTCCGGACATGCCGCACAAGCTTATTGATCAACCGTTTACACCGTGCAGGGGTTGGGCTTATCCGGATCGATTTTGTATTTCTTGATCGCCTGAGTGACCACTTCCTCTTTCAGGTCACCCTGATCTGCCAGTGATTTCAAGGCGGCAAGTGCCACGTAGTAGCGATTGACTTCAAAGAATTTCCTTAACTGACTGCGCATATCACTGCGGCCATAACCGTCGGTGCCCAACACACTGTAAGCGCCTGGCACAAAAGGACGAATTTGATCGGCATAGCTGCGGATATAGTCTGTTGCCGCAACCACCGGTCCCTGTTGACCGGTAAGTTGCCGGGTCACATAGCTCTGTCGTTGATCCTCTTCCGGGTGGAGAGTATTCCAGCGCTCAACATCGAGCCCCTCCCGGCGCAATTCGTTGAAACTGGTTACACTCCAGATATCCGCTGTGACATTGAAATCTTTTTCCAGCAGTTCAGCGGCGGCAATCACTTCACGCAGAATCGTGCCACTGCCCAGCAGTTGCACACGCTTCTTCTGTTTACCGCCCTTCTTCAGCAGATACATACCCTGCACTATGCCCGCTTCCACACCCTCGGGCATGGCCGGCTGGAGATAGTTCTCATTCATCACGGTGATGTAGTAGAAAACATTCTCCTGCTGCTGATACATGCACCGCATGCCATCCAGCACGATCACCGTCAGTTCATAGGCGAATGCGGGATCATAGGAGACACAGTTGGGAATGGTCGCGGCCACTAAATGGCTATGACCATCCTGGTGCTGCAATCCCTCACCGGCCAGAGTTGTTCTGCCTGCGGTACCGCCGATCAGAAATCCGCGTGCCTGCATGTCACCGGCCGCCCAGGCCAGATCG
>JAHRHW010000094.1 GCA_019100305.1 Candidatus Thiodiazotropha taylori
CAAGCCGCACCCTACGAACCTAGCTAGCTCGTAGGGTGCGGCTTGCCGCACCGATGGCCTGTAATTAAATCACCTAACTTTGCAATGAAGCACCGCAGCACCATTTTCGCAATTGCCAGGGAGGGCAATAATGCCGAATTATCGAAGAGCACTCATTCAAGGTGGCACCTACTTTTTTACAGTCGTAACGCACAAACGCAAGCCTCTGTTTTCTGATGATTCTGCGCGCCTGTTTCTACGAGATGCGATCTCCAATGTGCGTATCAATTACCCATTTAAAATCGATGCTCTATGTCTACTTCCAGATCATCTACATGCGATCTGGACTCTGCCAGATGGCGATATGAACTATTCAAAACGTTGGAGGGCTATTAAAGGCAATTTCTCTAGAGGTTACAGAAAACAAACCAGCAGAAAGATAGCGCCAACCATCTCCAGGCAGAATCGAGGGGAGGTGACCTTCTGGCAGCGACGCTTTTGGGAGCATCTCATTCGAGATGAGAGGGACTATAGGCGCCATTTCGATTACATTCACTTCAATCCGGTTAAGCATGGATATACAGAATCTGTCTCAGATTGGCCGTGGTCTACATTTCATCGGTATGTTCAAAAAGGTATCTACCCAATAGATTGGGGTGGTGTGGCTGAAGAGAAGATAGACCTCGATTCTGTGGGTGAGTGATTCGGTGCGGCAAGCCGCACCCTACACGCTAGCTAGGTTCGTAGGGTGCGGCTTGCCGCACCGATACCTTCAACCTCGGCGCCAGGTTGTTCCTTCTGGACCATCCTCAAGCAGGATGCCTGCTTCCTGCAGCTCATCTCGAATCCGGTCAGCCTCTCCCCAATCCTTGGCAGCCCTGGCATCGATACGGGCCTGGATCATGGCATCGATCTTATCGTCGGAAAGCCCGCCATCAGCGGATGCACCACCCTTCAGATAGCTCTCCGGGTCGCTTTGTAACAGCCCCAGCATGCCACCCAGCTCTCTGAGCTGAGCGCCGAGAGAGGCCGCATCTTCAACATTTGTCTCCTTGATGCGATTGATCTCCCGTACCAGATCGAACAGCACGGCCAGCGCCTCCGGGGTGTTGAAATCATCGTCCATGGCTTCATGGAAGCGGCTCTTGAAACTCTCCCCGCCAGCAGACTCTCCCTCGGGCAGCCCCCTCAGTGCGGTATAGAAACGGGTGAGTGCTCCCCGCGCATTGTCCAGGTGCTCGGTATCGTAATTGAGTGGAGATCGGTAGTGACTGGTGAGTATGAAATAGCGTACCTCTTCCGCCTGGTAACGGTCGAGAATCTCCCGAACCGTGAAGAAGTTACCCAGGGATTTGGACATCTTTTCATCATTGATTCGAACAAATCCGTTATGCATCCAGTATTTGACGAAGGGATGCCCGGTTGCCCCTTCGGATTGGGCAATCTCATTCTCATGATGGGGGAAGGTCAGGTCCGCACCACCGCCGTGAATATCGAAGCTGTCACCCAAAGCATTGGTCGACATGGCTGAACATTCGATATGCCAGCCGGGTCGTCCCCTGCCCCAGGGAGAGTCCCAGGCGGGCTCTTCGGGCTTGGCCGACTTCCAGAGCGCGAAATCGAGCGGATCCCGCTTGGCATCACCAGGCTCGACCCGGGCTCCGGCCTGCAGATCCTCGATCGATTTTCCGGACAGCTTGCCGTAGCTGGGAAAGCTGCGCACATCGTAGTAGACATCACCATTATCCGCTGGGTAGGCGTGACCGTTCTCGATCAGCCGCTCGATCATCGCCAGAATCTGATCCATATGCTGGGTCGCCTTGGGCTCATCGGTGGGTCTCAACACCCCTAGCGCGTCCGCATCCTCGTGCATCGCCTGAATGAACTCTTCGGTCAGCTCGGTGAAGGGGATACCTCTTTCGTTGGCCCGATTGATGATTTTGTCATCCACATCGGTGATATTGCGGATGTAACTGACGTCATAGCCATTGGCCTGCAGATAACGATAGACCACATCGAACACCACCATCACACGGGCATGTCCCAGGTGACACAGGTCGTATACCGTCATGCCACAAACGTACATGCTGACCTTACCCGCCTGCAGTGGCTTGAAGGTCTCTTTCTGGTTGGTGAGATCGTTATAGATTGTCAGCATTGCTCCAAGCCTATCCTACTGAGATTAAACCTGGGCATCTTAACCAAAAGGTCGTTGGCTTCATAGCCAATTGATTGAAGGGCGGATCAGAAAGCGTGATTTTTATTAAGCTGTTATCCAGAGAGCGTTATCCTGGCCCGGAAATCAGATACCCGACCGACACTATGGTGTACGGCCGGGCTGCTTAGCCACCAAGCATTCCTGATTCACCCGGCTTCCTGTAATAGGCCGGCTGAAATGTGGTGTTCAGACCTTGAACTGATTGACCATATTGTCCAGTCTCTGGGAGATCTGCGCCACTTCCTCACTCTCTTTGAGGGTTCTGCAGGTTCCTTCTGCGGTTTGATGGGAGACCTCGTTGATCGCAATGATGTTCTTGTTGATCTCACTGGCCACGCTGGTCTGCTCCTGCGCCGCCGTCGAGATCTGAGCGTTCATCTCACTGATCATCTCCACCGCACCCGAGATCTGCTGCAGCGCTTCACCCGCACGACTCGAGTCAGCAACGCTTTGATCAGCCTCCTGCTTACTGGTGCCCATCACTTTCACTGCCTGTTCCGAGGAAGAGATCAATTGTTCGATAATTTCCTGGATCTCATGAGTCGCTTCCTGGGTCCGTTGTGCGAGATTTCTTACCTCATCTGCAACAACCGCGAAACCGCGTCCCTGTTCACCGGCACGGGCGGCTTCAATTGCAGCGTTGAGGGCCAACAGATTGGTCTGTTCCGCAATTGCTGTGATCGATTCTGAGACCTGACCGATATTCTGGGTTCCCTCCGCCAGGCGTTTGACCACATCGGACGCATCATCAATCCGTTTCGCCAGACTGACAATCGAATCGGAGACCTGACTGACGACTTCACCGCCGGCATTGGCATTGGTCTGCGCCTCAACAGCAGCCTGTTCCGCTCCAGCGGCGTTTTCCGCCACCCGTTCTGCTGCCACGGTCAACTCGCCAATCGCCACCGTCAACTGTCCGGTCTCCTTCTCCTGCTCGTCCACGCCGTCCCGGGTTACCTTGGTCACCTGAGCCAGACGTTCAGCAGAGTTTGCCAAGCCATCCATTGTGTTAGCCAAGTCATTGATTGTGGGCTGAAACTGGTCCAACATACTGTTAACCGCCTGACCTACTTCGCGGAACTCGTCGTTGCCAGTCAACGGTACCCTCGGCCGCAGATCGGAATTTGCCCCGACCTGATCCATTGTATGCTTCAGGCAGTACAGCGGCTTGATCACTACCTTTCTGACGATCACGGCGATGACAAACAGCCCCGCCAGAAGCACCAGAAAGTTGATTCCGGCGGCGGTCAGCAGTTCATGATCGATCGCTTTATCCCGTGAACCCATGGAGAAAGTCAGCCGTCCGGCGCCCAACACCGTACCTTCAGGGACCTGATGGCAGGTCAGACAGTTGGTGCCGTTACGGTCGGCAACCGCGGGAAAGGGCTCAATCACGGTCAGAATCCGCTCGCCCTTGACCTCCTTGACCTCGATGATCTGTTCTCCGGCCAATGCCCGACGATCAAGATCATCCATCGGTTTTTCATGATCAAAGCCAGCGCCGAAAGTCTTATTGATCGACTCCGCACGCAGCATGCGCACCTCTAGTACGCCATCCCGCTTTGATATTTTTTCCCGTAGCATATCCCGATTGGCCATGGTTCCGGTGAACATCATGGCGTTCATGCTATCGAGATATCCATGCAGCACATCAAAAATCTGGTGTTCCGATAACCTTAAGAGCCTGTCCTTTTGCTGCTGTGCTGAATAAATTGTTACTACTGACATTATGAGGATGAAAATCAGCGCCATCGGCGCGACAATCTTCCATTGGACAGAGATATATTTACCCATCGCTCAACTCGGTATTCTTGGAATGATTGATACAGCTATTGACTATTTCGGCAAACAACTGCATCTCTTGAATATTTATCGAAGTTATCTAAAAACAAGCTGATCGGCTAACTGACAGAAATGGCCCGATATAAATAAGAACAGACCAATCTAGCCGCCAAAAATTAGCGGTATAAAGCATGAGAAAGGCTAAAGAATCTCTAATTTCTCCCGACAAATAGAGTGTACTTAACAAGACAGGAAGTCTGGTTGGCTATGCGGTTGACCAGCCTCCTCGGCAACTTCCACAAGGAAATTGCCTGACTATTTCATCGATTCGGAGTTATCCAATGGGAAAATTTGCTTCCGCTCTCATGCTAGCCGGCCTCATATCAGCACCAGCCGCTCAGGCCAGTGAAGCCTTGGCCATGCAGTCCGGGTGTCTTGGCTGCCATAAAACCGATGTAAAGCTGGTTGGCCCGGCATTCAAGGATATCGCTGCCAAATATGCGGGTGATGCGGCGCAGATCGACCACCTGACCAGTAAGGTAAAATCGGGTAGCAAACCGGGGGAGCCATTGGTTTGGGGTGGTGCCATGATGCCAGCCAGTCCAGCAAGCGAAGAGAACATTAAAGGTGTTATCGAGTGGATCATGACATTAAAATAGGAGGAGTAGTACGATTGGATATCATTTTTCCCTGGAGACAGGTTTGCCCATTGGATCAGGGCAAAATCACCTAATGCTATGGTTGGCTAAATTGAGATAGTCAGGCGGGGTGTGCAGCACTTCGCCCAGACAATATATAAGCATAATTATTCAGGAGCACTCTATGTTCAGGCCTAACACACTGATTTTATTAACAACCCTTTCAACCGCATTGCTGGCGGGTTGTAGTGCCGGGCCGGCACCGGTCAGTTATAAATCTGAAATCAAACCGATCATCGACAAATATTGCACAGAGTGCCATTTGGCAGGTGGCACAGGCGCTGAAGCCAGTGGCTTCATCACTCAGGACTACGATGCGATCATGAAGGGCACAAAATTTGGTCCTGTCGTGGTCGCCGGGGATCCTTTGTCGAGCTCTTTCTATCGCCTGGTGGCTGGCAAAGTAGATCCGTCCATCCGCATGCCACACGGTAAAGAGGCCCTGTCTGAGGCCGAAATCGTAAAAATCGAAAACTGGATAACCCAGGGTGCGAAAAACAACTGAGTTATCCATCAGATACTGAAATAGGCAAGCCTAAAAATCCGTATTCCATGGCCTTTCATGGACTACGGATTTTTTATTGTCGTCAATAAGTTAGAACCTGTTATCTCAACTCAGGTCGTTGCAGGGTATTGTACCGAGCAATTCGCTGTGGAAGCAGAATGGTCCGAGTAACCGCAAATCCCCCACCGACCACTTTGTGATGATGGTTTTTAACCGCTATCATGCTCCCTGATCAATCAAACGGAAGCTGACGCAACAGTCCAGTCTACAGTCTCATACCAATGCCACGAGGATGATATGAAAAAAATCCATAAATCCCTGTTACTCTCTTTTAGCCTGCTATTCGCCTTCTCAGCAGATCTTCTGGCCGAACCGGTGAAGGTGCTGATGAAGACCTCGATGGGAGACATCACACTCTCGCTTGATCAGGAGAAAGCGCCCAAAACGGTGGAGAATTTTCTGCAATATGTCCGGGATGGCTTCTATGACGGGACCATTTATCATCGAGTCATCAAGGACTTCATGATTCAGGGTGGTGGTTTTACAGCCGACATGAAAAAGAAAGCGACCCGTGCGCCAGTTGAAAACGAGGCGAAAAACGGGCTCAAAAACAGAAAAGGCACCATCGCCATGGCGCGTACATCGGCACCCCATTCCGCCACCGCCCAGTTCTTCATCAACCACAAGGACAACAGCTTCCTTGACTACCCCAGTCGTGACGGCTGGGGATATGCGGTATTCGGCAAGGTCACCCAGGGTATGGATGTGGTTAACGCCATTGCAGAACAGCCTACCGGGGTCAGTAACGGGATGCGTGACGTACCCCGCAGCACAATCACCATCGACAAGGTCAGCATTGTCGAATAGATCGATGCACCTCTATTCCAGAGCCTGATAACACGCCGTAACAAAAGAAACTGATAGGAAAACTGATGATTACAATGACAACCAACCTTGGCCCCATCCAGATCGAGCTCGATGAGGAAAAAGCGCCGAAAACCTGTGAAAATTTCAAACAATATGTACAGGATGGCTTCTTCGACGGCACCATCTTTCATCGGGTCATCGATAACTTCATGATTCAGGGTGGTGGCTTTCTGCCGGGCATGGTCCAGAAGGATACCCGAGATCCGATTGAGAATGAGGCGAAAAACGGCCTGTCGAATGAAGTGGGTACCATTGCCATGGCCAGAACCATGGAGCCTCATTCGGCAACCGCGCAGTTCTTTATCAACGTGGCAAACAACAAATTTCTCGACTACCCGGGACAGGATGGCTGGGGCTATTGTGTCTTCGGCAAAGTCGTGGCCGGTATGGATCTTGTGAATCAGATCAAAGGGGTGGATACAACCACCCAATCCGGACATCAGGATGTACCGGTGGATGACATCGTCATCGAAAAGGCCGAAGTCACCGAGTGACCCAACAGCTTTTCATCTCGGATCTGCACCTGTCTGCCGAAGGGGCAGACAGGTTGCAGCTGTTTCTGAACTTTCTGAGGTTTCGGGCAACCACAGCCCAAACACTCTATATTCTTGGTGACCTGTTCGATGCCTGGCTGGGTGACGATGACCAGCAATCGATCGCTGTGGAAGTCAGACAGGCGCTGCAAGCGCTCAACCAGAGCGGTACCGACCTGAAGGTAATGCACGGCAACCGGGATTTTCTGCTCGGCGAGGATTTCTGCCGAGCCAGCGGCGCGCAACTGATCTCCGATCCCTGTCTGATCGACCTTTACGGTACGCCCACCCTGCTGATGCATGGGGATCTGTTATGTACCGATGACCAGGAGTATCAGGCATTTCGCAAACAGATCCGCTCGGCTGAATTCGCCAGCCATTTTCTCTCACTGAGCATCGACCAGCGTATTGCTGTTGCCCAGGAGTATCGGGCCAAAAGCGGCGAGGCGAATGCTCAAAAATCCGACGATATCATGGACGTAAATCAGCAAGCCGTGGAGAGCGCCATGCAAGTTCATCAGGCGCAGAGGCTGATTCATGGCCATACCCACAGACCGGCTGACCATCGTTTTACCCTCGACAGTCACACAGTCCGCCGTCATGTGCTGGGTGAGTGGCATGGGGATCATGCCGAGATCCTGTGCGCAACAGAGGATGGAGTCACTCGCGAAACCATCACACTCTAAGATCTCGAGGACGTGATCAACTGTAATCCACTCATTGAGGCATCGGCCTCCGGGTAAAAGCCTCCGGCAGGTTAAACAGATCCGCATCAACCGTTTCCGATTCGCTATAGTCGGTCAGAGCCTGTTGATTTCCATTGATATCCCACAATCGCAACGGCAATCCTTTCACCAGTAGCGCATCCGGGGCATAGACCTGAATTGCATCGGCACAATCATCCCGATAGGCCATGGGTATCCCCGACATAGTGATTTTATGCTGTTTGGCCAGCAGCCCCAGATATTCTCCCTGAGCGACCACACTCTTTGTCATCACCTCCGGTAATACCATCGCCTCCTGACAGGGCTGGCCATTGACCAGTAGCGCCCAGTGCTGAGCTTTACGCCCTGCGACCAACGGCGCCTCACCCACATCCTTTGCCTGAACCTTGATATCGGGTAACTGGGTATCCGGCTGGTTGACCGGTTTGGGATTGATCACCAGAACCGTGCGCTCTTCACTATCAACGCTGTAGATCACCTGTTCAGCGCGATCGAACAGAATGAAATCGGCGCTGTCGCTCCCCTGATCAATACGCACCATCTGCTCTGTCACCAGCATGCGACTGAGATAAGGCGCCTGACCCGCTTCAGTAACCTCATATTGCAGCCGTTGGGCCTCCAGAGTCTGCGCCAGCAGAGTACCGCTCTGCAGCAGACAGATCAGGAGTAATAACGGTACTCTCATACCCTTTTGCATAGCGCCTCCAATCGTTCCAGCTCGGACTGACTGAATCCCGCTTCACGCCGAGCCTGATGATGCAGGGGACAACGGATCTCACCGTTGAGAAAACTCTCCAAAAGATCGAAATAGGTCTCTTCGGGTGGCAAACCCCGCTGTTCGCAGAGATAGTTGAACCAGCGGCTGCCAAACTGCACATGCCCCACCTCCTCACGCAGGATCACCTCCAGTGCCGCCACTGTCTGATCATCCTCGATCTCCCTGAAACGCTCCATGATACCCGGTGTCACATCCAACCCCCGGGCTTCCAGCATGCGTGGCACCAATGCCATGCGCACCAATGGATCATGGGCTGTGCGCTGTGCCATCTCCCATAGACCGTTGTGCGCCGGAAAATCTCCATAGGCCGCCCCGGCCGCATTCAAGCGTGCCTGCAGCAGCTGGAAATGTTCAACCTCCTCAACCGCCACCTGAATCCAGTCCGTATAGTAATCTGCGGGCATCCCGGCAAACCGCTGCACCGCATCCCAGGCCAGATTGACCGCATTGAATTCGATGTGGGCAATCGCATGAATCAGTGCCAGACGCCCTGCTTCGCTGCCCATACGGCGCCGGGGCAGTTTGCTCGGATGTACCAGAACCGGCCGTTGCGGATGTCCTGCCCGGATAATCTTCGCCGCATCGGTCCAACCAGTAAGAACAAGCTCCCCCCTGGACCAGGCTTCAGCGATCGCTCCACTCATCGCCATTTTCTCATCCACTGCATCACTCAGCAGACAGGCTCTGGCGGCCTGATAGAGGGAGCTCTCAGGATTCATATTTCAAGCCAACCACCAGATCCATCACATTGGTGCCGGTGGGGCCGGTGGTGATCAGGTCGCCACTCGCCTCCAGCAGAGTCCCTGCGTCCGCGGCGCTGAGGGATTGCTCGGCACTCAACCCCAATCCCTCGACCCGCTTCAGGGTAGCACCATCCACCAGTGCACCTGCATCATCCGTAGGTCCATCGGTACCATCCGTACCGGCCGAGAGCAGCAGACAGCCTTCCGCTGCCGATAACACTTCCGCGGCGGCCAACGCCAGATGCTGATTACGGCCGCCTCTTCCCGGCTGCGGCGGCAGATTGACCCGGGTCTCACCGCCCCAGATGGTAATGCCCGGAGAGCCTTTGATCACCTGATCTGCCAATTCACGCCCGGTATCTGCGGCCTCTCCATCAAGAAACTCAGCGCTCACGCTGACTGAAAACCCTAAAGCCTCAGCTTCCTCGGCGGCAGCGGATTTAGCCGCCTCGAGATTGGCCACGATCTGCAGCGACGGTACCTCATCCTGGGAAACCCTGATGCCCCGCTGTTGTGCACCGGCCGTCAGCTTTTCACTCAGCCAGTCAGGCAACGTCAGTGTCTCAAGTCGCTGTTGAAGTTGCGGTTCCGGGGTGAGCAGACCGGAACCGATCGCAGCGGGGATATCACCGGGCACATCAGAGATTGCCAACAGGGTGGTCTGTCTGCCATGCAGCCAGTTCAACAACCCGCCCCCCTTGATTCGGGAGAGCCCCTTGCGTACCCAGTTCATTGAGACGATATCCAGGCCACTGCCCAACAGCCACTCATTGGTCCTCACCAGAAACGCCAGATCCACCCCCTCGACCGGTACCTCGACCAGACTCGAGGCGCCCCCTGAGATCAGTACCAGCAGAGGGGTTGATATGGACTCATCGAGAAACGCCAGCAAGGCATCCCCGGCTTCGAAACTGGCCGCGTCCGGTACCGGGTGGGCCGATTCCAGCGCACGCCAGCCCTGTTGCCGGCAATAGCGCTGATCCAGGTGACCATATTTCGAGATCACCAGGCTCTGCTGAATGGCATCGCCCAACTGTTCCCGGGCTCCTATCGCCATCGACTGGGCCGCCTTACCGATGGCAACCATTCTCACCGGTGTTGTGACGGGATGCTGCTGTAACCAGCCGGCAACGGCGCCCCGTCCTTCCACCCGGCTCAATCCATTCTGATAGATTCGCAACAGTGCCTCTCTGGCATCCGTTGGCGTTTTGTGTTGCAACATTCAAGCTACCTTGTTTCAGCCAGTCCAGGCTTTATCACTGTTCCTGACCGCTATTACATAAATTTGCAGAGCAATGTATCAGGATTTATTCCATGAGACACGGCTACTGAGTTACACTGTAGGATCTATTCAGTATCACGCCGGGAGTATTGCTTTGGGAAGCATACAGCTACGCCGAAACTTCAGCCGTAACATCCTGATCAGGATGATTCTACTGTTCGCCGTGATCGCGGCATTGATGGTATGGAAATTCGAGTTCATCAATGATGTCTATTTCCGCGACCAGCTCACCAGTACAGGCCTGATCATCAATGGCACCATCGTCGGCCTGTTTACCATCGGCATCCTGCGCATGATCGCGATTTTTCTGCACTACGCCTCGGAAGAGAATGCGTTGCTGCGGTTTTTACGCAATCTGCGCGAGGGCGAGAGCGATCCACTGAAGCGGATCCACAAACGGGCCATCATCGCCAACCGTTTCCGCACCATGCAGGGATTGCACAAAGCGAACTGTCCGATCAATCACGGCTCCCTCGCCTCGACCCTGGTGGCCAGTGAAAGCACCCGCAACAGTCTGCCCAAATTCATCAACAACATCCTCATCCTGACCGGCGTTTTCGGCACCATCGTCTCCCTCTCGATCGCTTTGATCGGCGCCTCGGACCTGCTTGAAACCTCGATCAACGTGGGCGGTATGGGGATGGTGGTGCATGGCATGTCCACCGCCCTCTCGACCACCATTACCGCGATTGTCTGCTTCATCTTTTTCGGTTATTTCCACCTCAAGCTAAGCGATGTACAGACCAATCTGATCAGTGGCATCGAACAGGTTACGGTAAACGAGTTGATCCCCAGATTTCAGGTTCAGACCGACAGTGCCCTGTATGAGTTCACCGGTCTGGTCCGCTCACTGCAGAAACTGGTGAGCCAGATGAGTAACTCCCAGGAGGCGTTCGAGAACATCGAAAAACGTCTGCTCGACTCCCTGGAGAACGTGGAGGAGAAGAACGAAGCGCTGCACAATGATCTGTCAGAGATCAAACATGTTCTGAAGCTGGGCTTCCGCCTGCACGAGGATGATTGATACGTATGGACGATAGCTTTATCGATCTGCGGCTCAACAGCCAGGGTACCCAGGGGGACGACAGCTTCTGGCCCTCATTCACCGACATCATGACTGTAATCGTGATGATCTTCATGCTTGCGATGGTGATTCTGCTACTGCGCAACATGGAGCTGCTCTCCCAACTCCGCGCCACCATGGAAGCGGAGCAGCAGGCAATGGAGCTGGTCAGAAGCACTGGTGAGGAGAATGAGACCCTTGAGGAGCGGCTGATCGCGCGGGAGCATGAGCTGACCATGTTGCGTATGCAACTGATGCAGCTGCAGGAGCGATCCGAAGAGCAGGAAGCGGCAATCTCCAGTCAGCGGTTTCAGATCAGCCAGCTGAATCGGGAGCGGGATGAGCTCAACAGCCGGGTCAACTCCCTCACCAGCGAGCGTAACCTACTCAATACCCAGATCACTCGACTCAGCCAGGAGAGCCAAAGACTGCGTAATCAGGTCAGCGAAGCGAATCTCAGCATCAAGACCCTGGCTGCCGACCTGGACAGGGCAAACAGCCTCCGGGCTGAAACCCTGCAGGATCTGGAGCAGCTACGCATCACCCTGACGAGCAAGGATGAAGAGCTGTTAAAGGCTTTGGCTCTCAATCAGGAGCAGGACGAACAGCTGAGCGACCTGAAAGAGGACTACTCCGATCTCAAGATCCAATACAACAAACTGCTCCGTCCGGCCCGTACCGCGAAGGGCAAAACCCTGGTCGAAGTGCGTTACACCAAAAAAGGCAAAAAGATCCGAATCGAGTATAAGGGACCGCAGGACAGCCGTTTCAAGTCCATTTCACGCAGCAAGCTGGAACAGAACCTCGCGGGCCTGAAAAAACAGCATAACAACCTCTATGTGAAGGTCATCATCCCGAAAAACAGCGGTCTCTCCTACAATGAAGCGTGGAGCTTCACCAACCATATGCATCGGAATTA
>JAHRHW010000095.1 GCA_019100305.1 Candidatus Thiodiazotropha taylori
GGTAAGCAATACCCGGGAGCTGTTTCGTCAAGGGGGGGTCGGTGGATTGCTCAGTGACGCAACCAATGTGGCTGTGATGCCCAGGCCGAACTCTCCGGTTGTCACTCAAAGGGTCGCGTAGCGGTGTCTCATCATGGTCAAACAGATACATTGTGACGATCCGCAACTGGAGCATCAGATACAGGAGCTGTTGAACCTGCATATGGGCCCGATAAACGAGCTAGTCGATAAGCTGGAGATGCGAGTTGCACAGACCGATGAGGGGACGGACGAGCCGCTCTATCATTGCAGAGTGGTGGTTACGGATCCCCATACCGGCAAACTGGCTGTGGAGGAGAGACATGCTGATATCAGCCTGACGGTAAACCGTGCACTTGCGCGTATTGTTCGCAGCCTGATGCGTCGACAGCTTAACCGACACGCCTTCTGAATACTCCAATCGGGCTTTACTTCCTATGGTCATTGCTGTGGCAACGGTGAACAGCTGTTTCCCGGCAATTGACCCTCTCTTTGTCATTAGCTTCATTCAAGCCTACTTACTCTGTTGTATATCCCTGCAAGTTCACTAAATGATCGAAAAAACCGACTTATTTTTTGTGTTAATTCGAATTTTCTTTTGCTTTGCGAAGTCTCATAACTACTACCAAGCGTTTTCAAAACGTTGAGGGGTGATCCTTCAGGTGGTGAATAACTATGAGGCCAGATTCCATGATTGACAGCGATAAGAGTTCCCGGAGGGCTGCAAAGCCGGTCAGTGATGTTCTGTCAAACAGCCCCCTGATTGTTGCAAATCCCCTCTATACGCTATCCATCCTGGGTCTGTTATCCCTGGTCTGGTTGTTACTCGCCGGGCAGGATTGGAACTCCTGGCTGGTTGGTTTGCCCGCAGTGATTCTGGCCACTTGGAGCACCCTGCTGTTGCGTGCTCCGGCTGAGGGACGATTCAATCTGCCGGGCTTTCTCAGATTCCTGCCCTACTTCATCTGGGAGTCCATTTTGGGTGGTATCGATGTGGCCTCCCGAGTGGTCAGCCCGAAGATGCGTATCGCACCAGGCTTTCTTAGCTACCGGATGCGGCTGTCCCACCCATCGGCAAGACGGTTGTTCGTCAACAGTCTCAGCCTGCTGCCTGGAACCCTGGCGGCAGATCTGGATGGGGATTCTCTGCACATCCATGCATTGGATCGTGGTACCGACCCCGATGGTGAGTTGAAACGCCTGGAGCGGATGGTTTCCGCCGTTTATGGGGAGGATTTATGAATCTGCAGATCCTGTCCCTGGACTCACTGTTGGTAGTGGCGCTGCTTCTGCTGCTGCTGAGCCTGATGCTGGGAATGATCAGGGCGTTGAAGGGGCCGAGCCTGGAGGATCGGCTGCTATCGATTCTGCTGCTTGGTACAGGCGGTGTGGCGATTCTGTTGCTGCTCTCTGTTTCGATGCAGCTTACAGCGCTGCTCGATGTGGGACTGGTGCTGGTGCTGCTGGCAGCGGTTGTTGCTGCTGCCATGACACGACGGGAGAGTGACGATGCTTGATCTGTTCGCGCTGCTCCTGATCTTCAGTGGTATCACCTTCTTCTTCTTAGGTGCGATCGGTCTGTTGCGACTGCCCGATCTGCACTCCCGGCTGCATGCGTTGACCAAAGCGGACAATCTGGGTCTGGGGCTGTTGATTGTCGGAGTGGCACTGCTGCATGGCTCTCTGCTGGTGGCGTTGAAACTGCTGCTGATCTGGTTGCTGGTACTGCTGGGCAGTGCCACGTCGGCCCATCTGATCTCCCAGTATTCCCTGAGGAGGAATCGGTCGTGATGAATCTGACTCTGCTGCCGGATCTGCTATTGGCGGGGATGTTGATCGGACTGGCCTGGGCGGCGCTTAGCAGCGATGACCTGAGGCGCGGTGTGGTTCTGTTCATCGCCTTTGGTCTGTTGTTGGCGATTGTCTGGGCAAGACTGCTCGCCCCTGACCTGGCCCTGGCCGAGGCGGCGATCGGGGCTGGTCTCTCCGGCGCCTTGTTGCTGGTCGCATTGAGGGATGGGAGTGGCGGTGATAAGCGCGCCGCGAAGCGTTCAAGACTCAACCGTTGGCTGATCGATCTGTTTGTGCTGGTCATGACCTGCCTGATCGGTTGGGTACTCTGGCTCACCATTTACGCTGAGCCTGTGGAGAGATTGGCCCAGCTTGCCAATGCGATGCTGGACCGCAGCGGAGTGAGTAATCCGGTTACCGCAGTACTCCTAAACTATCGGGCCTACGACACCCTGCTTGAGTTGGTGGTGGTGTTGGCTGCGGTGCTCGGAGTGCTTGTGGTCGGGCGGGAGCGGAGAGGCTATCGAGAGGCTGGCCCGGTGTTCTATGGTCTGGTGCATTGGCTGGTTCCTTTGCTGATCGTGACGGCCGGTTATCTGCTCTGGGTTGGCGCTCATGCACCTGGGGGAGCCTTCCAGGCTGGGGCAACCCTGGCGGCCGCCGGCATTGTGCTGCGGCTGGCTGGATATGATGCAGCGGGTTTGCCGGATGGCAGGCTGTTGCGTTGGTTACTGGTGGCCGGAACCGGGGTGTTTCTGCTGCTCGGCCTTGGCATGAACGTCAGCGGTGGACGTTTTCTGCAATACCCGGAAGCCTGGTCTGGCAGTCTGATTCTTGTCATCGAAGTCGCTGCCACAGCTTCGATTGCCGCTGCTCTGGTATTGGCGTACCGGGGTGGCAGGACCGATGGCTGGTTGTTTATGGATAACAAGGATAAAAGCCGGGAGGTCTCCTCATGACTCAAGCACTGATCTATGCACTGACCGGTGCGGTTCTGTTCATGCTGGGGGTGCGGGCTACCCTGTTGCGGGAATCCCTTTTGCCAAGATTGTTGGCATTGAACATCTGTGGCGCCGGCGTATTCCTGATTTTTGTCTCTCTCGCCTACCGGGGCGACTCACTGCCTGTGGATCCGGTTCCCCATGCCCTGGTGCTGACCGGTCTGGTGGTGGCGATCAGTGCCACCGCGCTGGCATTGGCACTCAACCGTCGTTTGCGGGAGATGGCAGATGAATAACCTGCTGATCTGGCCCGTCGCCGTACCACTGCTGAGTGCAGTGTTGACACTGCTATGGCCCCGCAGATCCACCTGGATCGGTGTGCTGGGGACCACTCTGTCCCTGTTGGCAGTCGTGCTGGTCAGCCGGCAGGTGGTTGAGTCGGGTGCCATTGAATTGGCACTGGGTGGTTGGTCGCCGGGACTGGGTATTGCGCTGCGTGCCGATGGTTTGAGTGTATTGATGCTGTTGATGTCGACGCTGGTGAGTATGGCGGTGGCCGTCTATGCCAGCGTCTACATCTCCCGTTCAGAGCGACGCAGCGAGTTCTGGGTGTTGTGGCTGTTGTTGATCACCGCCCTGCATGCTCTGTTTCTCTCCGGAGATCTTTTTAACCTCTATGTCACCCTGGAACTACTGGGTCTGTCGGCGGTGGTGCTGGCCTGCCTGGGCGGCAGCCGTGAGTCACTGCAAGCGGCGTTGAATTATCTGATGTTGGGACTGCTTGGCTCGATGGCCTTTCTGATCGGAGTCGCTCTGATCTATGCCGGCTACGGCACGCTCGATATGGCTGCCTTGGCTGCTGCCATCGAATCGGGCCCCACCGCTTGGGTGGCTCTCAGTCTGATGACCGGTGGATTGCTGATCAAGTCGGCCCTGTTTCCGCTCCATTTCTGGCTGCCCCCAGCCCATTCCAATGCACCGGCGCCGGTGAGTGCCGTGCTCTCGGCGCTGGTGGTGAAGGCGGCGTTGTACCTGATACTCAGACTCTGGCTGGCGCTGTTCGACGAAGTAGTCACCCAGACCGCCGCACTGATCCTCGGTCTGCTGGGTGGCATTGCTGTGCTCTGGGGATCCTGGGCCGCCCTGCAGGCTGAGCGCCTGAAGCTGATGGCCGCTTACTCAACGGTTGCCCAAGTGGGTTATCTGTTCCTGTTTCTACCCCTGCTGGCCGCACTGCCTGAAGGGACAACGAGAGACGTTGCCCTGGGTGCGCTGGTGCTGCTGGCGCTGACTCATGGTTTTGCCAAGAGCGCTTTTTTCCTCGCCGCCGGGGTGATCATGCAGCGGGCGGGCCATGATCGCATCGCCGAGTTGGGTGGCACTGCACGGGCTCTGCCGGTGACCGCTTTTACCCTTGCACTGGCCGGTGTGGCGTTGATCGGCCTGCCTCCCAGCGGCAGCTTCCTGGCAAAGTGGCAGCTGCTCTCCAGCGTATTTATCACCGGACAGTGGATCTGGTTGCCGGTGATCGCTGTCGGCACATTGCTGGCCGGCGCCTACACATTCCGCCTGTTGGGTTATGCTTTCGCGCCTGGTGAAGGGGTTGGTCCCTCACTCTCAGTGGGGCGGGAGGAGATACCGGCTGTGCTGTTGGCGCTCGCTGCAACCCTGGTGTTGGGTTTCTGGGCCTCGGCGGTCTGGGAACTGGTTCCAATCAGTGCCTATGCTGGCGGGGAGGGGTGATGGCGATGTCGGTCTGGTTACCGGTGGCGATTCTGCTCAGCTCCTTCATCCCCGGCGTGCTGATCTTCTTCCAGCCGGAAGAGCGTCGCCGCTTGAGAACCTGGCTCAATCTGCTGGGTGCCCTGATCAAGCTGCTGCTGGTGGGCATGCTCATCTGGGGGGTATTTCATGAGCAGGTCTTCGAATCGCGTTGGACAATGGCGCCAGGTCTCGAGTTTGTGCTGCATGCGGATGCTCTCTCGGTCCTCTTCGTCTCCCTCTCCACATTGCTCTGGTTGGTCACCACCATCTACGCCATTGGCTACCTGGAGCAGACTCCCCACCGTAGCCGTTTCTTTGGTTTCTTCAGTCTCTGCGTGACCGCTACGGTGGGTCTGGCGCTGGCGGGTAATCTGTTCACCTTCGTGGTCTTCTATGAGTTGCTGACCCTGGCCACCTATCCATTGATTGCCCATAAAGGCTCGCCGGAGGCGCTACGCGGGGCGCGTATCTATCTGCGCTACACCCTGTTCGGTGGTCTGCTGTTGATGATCGGTGCGGTCTGGCTGCATACCCTGACCGGAGGAGTCGAATTTGTCGAGGGTGGCATTCTTCAGTATGCGAATCTTGATCAGAGCACCTTGCGCTGGATCTTTCTACTGCTGATTGTGGGGCTTGGCGTAAAGGCGGCACTGGTACCCCTGCATGGCTGGTTACCCCAGGCGATGGTGGCGCCGGCGCCGGTCAGTGCCCTGCTGCATGCGGTGGCAGTGGTCAAGGCGGGAGCCTTCGGTATCGTGCGGGTGATCTATGACGTCTACGGGGTGGAGTTTGCCGCTGAACTGGGGGTGCTGACACTGCTCGGTGCGGTCGCGGCGATCACCATTATCTATGGTTCCCTGAAGGCACTCTCCCAGGATCATCTGAAAAAGAGACTCGCCTATTCAACGGTGAGCCAGGTCTCCTACATCGTGCTCGGTACGGCGATAGTCGGTCCTCTGGCAACCATTGGAGGTCTGGTCCATCTGGTGCATCAGGGGGTGATGAAGATCACCCTGTTCTTTGCTGCCGGTAACTATGCGGAAGCGCTCGGCATCCACCGGGTCAGCGAGATGGATGGAGTGGGGCGTCGTATGCCCGGCACCACACTGGCTTTCACCATTGGCGCGCTGGGTATGATCGGTATTCCCCCGGTGGCCGGTTTCATCTCCAAGTGGTACCTGGGATTGGGTGCAGTGGAAGCCGGTGCTGCGGCTTGGGTGCTGCCGGTCCTGATTGCAAGCAGCCTGCTCAATGCAGCCTATTTTCTGCCCATCCTCTATCGGGCGTGGTTCAAATCCCAGAGTGCACCCTGGCCGGCGGATAAGACGGCCGGTTGTGTCAGGGAACTGCCCGATGCCCTGCTTTGGCCACCGCTGACCACCGCCGCCATGGCGTTATTGATCGGCCTGTTTGCTGCGGCCCCTTACAGTCCTTTGGAGTGGGCCGAGCTGATTGCCGGCAGGGAGTACAGACAATGAATGCGCTGATCCTGATGTTATCGCCTCTGATCCCTCTGTTGTTGGCCTGTTTTGCCTATCGTCTGCAGAGCCGGTGGTGGCTCTTCGCTGCGGCCTTGCCTGCACTCTATCTGGGGCTGATGGGGGAGCAGGGCAGCGCCATCACTCTGCCCTGGCTGATGTTGGGGATGCATTTTAGCCTCGATTCCACCGCTCAACAGTTTCTTCTTTTCGGCGCCATGATCTGGATGCTGGCCTCTCTCTATATACCTGGCCGTGATCTACTGCCGGGAGCGAGCGGCTATCGCAAACAGAGTTTTCTTCTCGCCATGACGGGCAATCTGCTGTTGATCATTGCAGCTGACATGTTGACCTTCTATGTGGGTTTCGCATTGATGGGATTGAGCGCTTACGGTTTGATCTGGGGTCCATCCCAACGTGCCAGAAAGGCGGCGCGTGTCTACCTGGTTTTTACTCTGATCGGAGAACTGGCACTCTTCTCTGCATTGCTGCTGCTGTTGGTGAACAGTCAATCGCTGCTGTTCGCAGAGCTGCATACCGAATCGTTACCGCAGGCTGCCGTGGCGCTACTGCTGCTGGGATTCGGAATCAAGGTTGCGCTTCCCGGACTGCACCTGTGGCTGCCTGGCGCTTATACCCTGGCGCCCATATTCGGGGTGGCACTTCTCAGCGGGCCGATGATGAAGGCGGGGCTGTTGGGTTGGTTGCGCTTTCTGCCGCTTGGTGAACCGCTCGATCCGTTGTGGGGAAATCTGTTGCTCCTGCTGGGTGTGGCGGGTGTGGTCCTGGGCATGTTGGTGGGCATGTTTCAGCGGGATCCCCGCAGCGTGTTGGCTTATTCGAGTATCTCAAAGATGGGGCTGTTCAGTGCGCTGATCGGCTTCACTCTGAATCACCCCGGGATGGTCGCTGGGCTGTTGCCGGTCATCGTGCTGTTGGCACTGCACCATTTGATGGTTAAACCGATGCTCTTCATGGGGCTGGATCTCTGGCAGAAAGGGGCGGCAGCTCACTGGTTGCTGCCCGCTTTGACGTTATTGAGCCTTTCCCTGATGGCGTTTCCCATGACCGGTGGTGGAGCGGTTAAGAATCTCATGTCTGTTGCGCTGAATGACAACCTTGCCTGGCTGTTGTTTCTCGGGGGCATGGCTGCCACGTTGCTGATGGGCCGTTTCCTCTGGTTGCTGTGGAACAGCAAGCAGTCGGCTGAGTATGACCGGCTCACTCTCTCGGCATGGCTGGTGGTGCTGCCGCTCGCTGTCTGGGCGCCGTTTGCATGGGATGGCATGTCAGTGAAAGGCAGCGCTCTGCTGCCGCTGTTGTCAGCTGCTGTTTTACTTTTGATCGGGCAGCTCTTACGGCGACGCTTCGATCTACTGCAACAGCCCATGTTTACCCAGGGCAACCCGATGAGCTGGCGAATTCCAACGCTTGCCGGAGAGAGAGTTAAAGCTGAGTCCGGTTGGCAACGGGTGAAACGGTTACGCCAGCGCCATCTCCAGGGCCTCGTTCGATGGCCGGTCATGGGATTGCGGGATACCGCTGTCTGGTGGCTGATGTTGATGCTTTTGCTGGCTCTGGCTTTGAGGAACTAGGAGGAGTGAAATGAAACGATTCAAGAATATTCTATTTTTCGCTGATGGCAGTAGACAGGCGGACCATGCATTGGAAAGGGCGTTCCTGTTGGCTGAGAGCAACCATGCCAGGCTGACCTTGCTGGATGTGATTGAGCCGATCGACATACCGCAGGATTTCTCCCAGCGTTTTGATTTCGATCTGCAGGAGATACTCAAACAGCAACGGTTGGAACAGCTAGAGGAACTTGCCGAACCTTTCCGAACCGCTGACAACCTGGTCTATGCCAAGGTGTTAGTGGGTAAACCTTTTCTCGAAGTGATCAAGGCGGTGATTTCCCATGGTTACGATCTGGTGATCAAATCCGCCCGTTGTAGTGACGGATTGTCCGATCGTCTGCTGGGGAGTACCGACTTGCATCTGTTACGGAAGTGCCCCTCTCCTGTCTGGATTGACCGGCCGGGAAGCGATAGTGGATACAAGCAGGTGCTGGCGGCTGTCGACCCGATGGCCGGGGAGAGTGACAACTGTGCCTCGCTTGTCATGGATCTGGCTACATCCCTGGCGCATCGGGAATCAGCGCAGCTGAGCGTGGTCCATGCCTGGAAAATGAAGGGTGAATCGATGTTGCGTGATGGCCGATCCCGTCTCTCGCAGAGTGAATTCAATCTGTTGATCAACATGACTGAAATGAGTCACAAGAGACGTCTTCAGGCGCTACTTAAAAACTATGGTATGACAACGGATGATGCGGCGGTAGAGCTGGTACATGGTGATGCCTCAAAGGTGATATATGAGCTTTCGGACAGTCTCGATGCTGATCTGATCGTCATGGGTACGGTAGGAAGAACGGGTGTACCGGGGCTGTTTATCGGTAATACGGCGGAGGATGTATTACAGACTACCAAAGCTTCGATACTGGCGGTCAAGCCGCCAAATTTTGTATCGCCGGTAAAATGAGTTGCGTTAGTCAAAAAGGTCAGTGTAACTCAAGGGTCATTGATGGTGATCCAAGTGATTGGCTGATTGCTGCAACGGTTGTTCTGAATGGTTTGTCTGCCTGACCTGGAGGATATATGCAGAATCTCAAACTGAATCTTAAACATCTACGCTATTTCTGGGCTGTCGCCAGTCACGGTACGATTGTGCAGGCAGCGGAGGCGCTGTTTATTACACCGCAGACGATCAGTGGCCAGTTGAGAGAGCTGGAGTCACAGGTCGGCAGTGAACTGTTTCGTAAAGAGGGGAGACGTTTGGTGCTGACCGAAACCGGGCGACTGGTCTTCTCCTACGCGGATGAGATGTTTCGTCTTGGAATCGAGTTGCAGGATATGCTCTCCGGTCGTACCCAGGGAACAGTCATAACACTCAAAGTGGGGGTGGCCATGGTCGTCCCAAAACTGCTTGCCTATCGAGTGCTCGAACCGGTGCTACAGATGCAGGATCCAGTGAAGCTGATCTGTCATGAAGCGCCATTGGTCGACTTGCTGGCCGATCTCTCGGTACATAAACTCGATATGGTGTTGGCCGACAGCCCAATCAATCCGACGCTCAATATACGCGCTTATAATCACGCCTTGGGTGAAAGTGGTATTACTTTTTTTGCCGCACCTGATGATGCTCAACGATTACTTAGCGAGTTTCCTGAGAGTCTGCATGGGCAGAACATTCTTATGCCAAGTAGTGGCAGTAGCCTGAGGCGTAATCTGGAAATCTGGTTCCAGCGTCAGCAGATTGAGCCGGTGGTGGTCGCGGAGTTTGAGGACCGGGCGCTGATGAAGACCTTTGGCGAACGCGGTACAGGAGTATTCACTACGCCAACCGCTGTGGAGCAGGATGTGATCGACAAGTATCGTGTAGAGGTTGTCGGGCGTTCCGACGAAATAACTGAGAGCTTCTATGTGATATCTCCAGAACGCCACATCAAACATCCGGCGATCAATACCATTACACAGACGGCAAAAAATGATCTATTCAATTAGCATGGCACTAACAAACTGATCACATTCTTTGAGATATCCGACTGAAATCGTCCAATCAATCTTAAGTGTCTGTATTGGAGCGCTGGGGTTGTGGTTCTTAATGTGCAATCCAAAGTTGCCTTGAAACAGCCTAAATGAAGTGTATCGGTTGGCTGGCGGCAAGAATATGACATATCCGTTACAGCTCTTATCATAAAAACTTCATCTAACCTCTCTAAAATAGCACACTTCTAAATGACATGAAGGGTGCGACTCAGTGATACATCCAGCCAACAAAGTCAAGATTATTGGTACTATCGGGCCGGCTTCAGACTCTGAAGAGGTGATGCAGCAGCTATTGCTGTCAGGGATGAATGTCGCCCGATTGAATTTTTCCCATGGGGATTTTTCCACACATCAGGAGAATATCCTCAAACTCCGCAGGGCGGCAGAGGGTACAGGAAAACGGCTGGCGATAATGGCTGATCTACCAGGGCCGAAAATGCGTATTGGGGAGATACCCGGGGGAGCGGTGGAGCTGCAGATCGGTGACAAGTTGATTCTTACCACTGAAGATGTAGATGGGACTCATCGACGTGTTTCGGTCAGTCTGAAACAGCTACCGAAAATCGTTTCGGTGAACGACAAGCTGTTTCTGAATGATGGGCTGATATCACTCAAGGTGGAAGCTATCGAGGCTACAGAGGTTCATTGCGAAGTGCGTGCTGGAGGCGAGCTCTCTTCAAGAAAGGGTTTGAACCTGCCCGGAATCGATCTGGGATTCGGAGCTTTTACTGAACATGACCGTGAATGCTTGGAGTTTGCCTTGCAAGCGGGTGTGGACGCGGTTAGTCAATCCTTTGTCTCTCATGGTGGCGATATTGAGGATCTGCTCGCCGCAGCAGATAAAATTGGACATAGACCATTTGTTATCGCGAAAATCGAAAGGTTGGAGGCGTTGGAGAATCTGGATTCCATTCTGGAGGTTTCTGATGGGATCATGGTAGCGCGTGGGGACTTGGGTGTTGAAATACCGATTTCACGTATGGCTGTGATTCAGAAAGAGTTGATGGAGAGAGCCAATCACATGGGGAAGCCGGTAATTACCGCCACCCAGATGCTCGAATCCATGACGGCTCATCGCAGACCAACGCGAGCGGAGGCAACGGATGTGGCCAATGCAATTCTGGATGGTACGGATGCAGTGATGCTGTCGGCTGAATCAGCAGTGGGGCGCTATCCAGTGGAGGCTGTCGAAATGCTTGCCAGGATTGCGGCGGATACCGAGCCAAACCGTAAGCTGCTTGTGCGAGAAGAGCGGTTGCCACGTAATCACGGTTTTCAACCTACTGACCTGATTGCCCATTGTGTCCAGCAGGCGGTGATCAAGTTGGATCCTGCGGCGGTAATTGTGCCGACACGCTCAGGTTCTACAGCACGGAATATAACCCGTTATCGCCTGCCGGTATGGATAGATGCCTTCAGTAATGAAGATGCTGTCTGTCAGGCCTTGCAATTTTCTTATGGAGTCTTTCCGGTAAAAGTGGAGAAAGATCTACGGGATTGGGGGGCTTTCACCTGTCGTTGGTTACATGAAAAAGGTCTTAACAGTGGTCTTGCCATTCTTACTCAGGGTCCGTCACCGGAGAATCCAGGCGCGAGTTACAATCTGCAGATCGCAGATCTCTCGTCGTGCCGAATCGAGTAGCCAACTATTCAGTGGTCATCGAGAAGACGATGATCTTTCGATATTGTCTGGAATATTCTCACACTGGCAGTGTTTTGGATTCCTTGGCAAATGATTGGTTTTACCAGCGTTGTATGTCATCTGCCGCAGTATGGATGCGATTAGTTAACAAAAACAGAAGTTGTGTGACTAATGCGAGTCGTTTTTACGGATCTAGTTATCTTTCCGGTAACTCCTGTGTCACCTTGAAACAGTACTATTCAGCGGGAATTTGCCCATATAGTCATTTAAGGTTAAGGAGAGATCTGTGAACGAAGCAGTTGCGCAAACTTCTGTCTCTGCGGGGACTTCCAGTTGGAAACAATGGTTTACTATCGCCTTCCTGGTCTACCTTCTATTGGTTGCGGTAGGGATGATTGGAAGTGGATTCAAACTGGCAGCGGGGCCTCAAGCTAAAGAGCTGTTTGAATTTGCGAGTAATCCGTTAACGGCATTGGTTATTGGTGTGCTGGCTACTGCCCTAATTCAGTCATCCAGTACGGTTACCTCAATAATTGTTGGCTTGGTCGCTGGTGGGATGCCGGTTGAGATCGCGATCCCAATGGTAATGGGTGCAAATATTGGCACAACAGTAACAAATACCATTGTGTCCTTGGGGATGGTGAGGCAGGGTGATGATTTCAGGCGTGCTTTTGCCGCGGCAACCATACACGATTTCTTTAATGTGTTAAGTGTTGTCATCTTTCTCCCGTTGGAAGTGATGTTTGGTTTTCTGGAGCGAATTGGGGCTTATTTGGCAAATCTCATGGTTGGTGGTGAGTCGATGTCGGTCAAAGGATTTAATTTTATAAAGCCTTTGGTTAAGCCGCCACTAAATCTATTGAAAGAGACGCTTGGAAGTATCGGCTTTTCTGATCTGATCGTTGGA
>JAHRHW010000096.1 GCA_019100305.1 Candidatus Thiodiazotropha taylori
GAGCTCCGGCGGCACCACCGCTGGCAATAACGAGTAGTTGATACAATCAGGAATCCTAGGGCCTGGAAAAGAGGGGATTATAACCGCTTGTGATGGCTTTTTGGCCAGGTAACTAAAAAAATCGGGTTAAAAAAACAGTCGTTAAGCTTGGTGATATTAAAAATCCCATCGATAGCCTGCGTAGAAGAAGAAATCGGTGAAGTTGGTCACCTCGGTACCGTCATCCTCTTCAAACCAGTTCACTCCCCCCTCCAGTTCGAAGGTGAAGTCTTTGCGCAGGCGATAGTCCATGCGCAGGAACGGACTGACCGTAAAGCGGGTACCGTCATTCTCTTTGTTTTCCCGATAGGAGACATCCAGGCGCGGATTGACTCGCCAGGCGTTGGTGATTGGATAACGGCTGCTGACCCCTACCCGGTAGGTGTCCGAGGTATCCGAATCGGAATACCTGAGGGTAAAGACCCCGATATCCCCCTGTTTCAACAGATCGTTTTTGATCACCTGAAAGGAGTAGAAGAACTCCGTATCGGTGGCTTCGGTGGCCAGCACCCCACCTGAGGCCGGAGTCTCACCGGTTTTACTGGCGGTGAAGTCGCCACTCAACTGCAGGGTATCCGAAAATGGATGGGTGACACCCAACGAGATGCTGGAGGATTTGGCGGTACGGTCCAGGGCGAGATCGTAGATCTCGTCATCACTGTAGAAATCCTGCAGCTCCTCAATCGATTCGATGGGCAGGAAGCTGTCCGGGTCGGACTGTCCACTCAAGGCATTCGAGGTCATCAGGATTGGGCTGGTGCGGTAATCCAGATTGAGATAGAGGCTGGTTTTGTTCTCCAGGCGCAAGTTGGTCTGCAGCATGAAAATGCCCAGCTCTTTGTGGAAGATATCGTAATCGACGAGACTGAACAGGGACTTTTGCGGATCATAGTAGCGGACCTCGCCACCCACTGCCCTGCGATCAACCAGACCATCCACCCGCTGTTCGACGAAGAACAGGCTCGCATCCCAGTTTTCAAAGATGCTGGAGAAATCACCGCTGATCCCGGCAAACTGTTTGTGATCATGCAGAAAGGTGTCGCGGGAACGCTCGACCGGCAGACCCGCCGAAGCTCTGATATTGATATCCGGTGTCAACTCATAGCCAAGCACCAAGCCATCAAAGCGATTAAGAATACCGCTTGAACGGAGCCTCTGACGGCCAAACTTGGCACTGGTTCGACTGTCCAGATGCTCCACGTCGATATAGGCGTCACTCAGGGTGGTATCGTTCTCCCCATCATCCAGCAGATCGTAGATATAACTGCCGGTCACTTTCATGCGCATGTCGTAGTCTTCACTGCGACGACGCGCATTGAAATCAACAAAACTCTCGATTTCCGAGCGGGAGATACTGTCTTCATCCTCGACAAAGGGGCTGTCGATCTTATCCCGGCGGTAGTTCTGGGAGAAACTGCCATAGACATCCCAGATCGCCCTCTCCTCTTCCTCTTCACTGCCAGGCTCACCCGGCTTTGGCCTTTTGCGTAAGGTCTCTTTGGGTCGTTGAGGTGCTGTCTCGAGTCCCAACAGACGCTGTCTTACCCGCTCTGCATCCTCACCTTCCGGATATTTCTCCAGATAGAGTCGATACTCCCCTTTCGCATGGGCAATCTGTCCATTACGTTCACGCGACAGACCCAGCAGTTCCAGAGCCTCCTGGGTGTAGATGTTGTCCGGCTCTTCCAGCAGAGCTTCCAGCAAGCGCACCGCCTTGGCATAGTCACCGGCGGTGATGGTACGCCGGATCATATCCATCATCTTGGTGATTCGGGGGTCCACATTGGCCAGCTCAGGCTCCTCCATGTACTGACCGTCCAGCCCCGGCTCCAGCCCTCTTTCAAAAAAGGCCTGGCGACGCTCAGCAATATCCGCCGTATCGATCCAGGCATCCGGATAGAAACTTCTTACCGCTTCCAGCTGCCGTTTGGCATCCTGTTTGGTACGAAAGAAACCGAGTCGCAATCGGTAGATCGGATTGCCTTCGATCTCACCTTTGGTGCTGTAGAGCAGTTGATTCTCGCCGATCGGCACCGGCGGCATCTCCTCATAATCAACCGGTTCTGACTGGACACCGAGGTTGAGTACATAGATCACCAGGGGCAGTGACTTGACGCTCAAGGGCGCCTTCATCTCGGGCACTTCGGTCTGCAGTGTCTTCAGTCTGGCCTGGCCGAAGCCGGAGCTGCGTCGAACCTGATGTGGGAGAATGAACTCCATCACATAGAAGTCTCTGCCCTGGCGAATTTTTACATCCCCGACCGGCGCAGCAAAAGAGACCAACAGAGTGGAAGTGCCCAGCCGACTGCCCTGAAAAACCACCTTATCCAGTGGCACCGCCGCAGACGGGCTCCAGGTCAGCTGATCCTGCTGATCGAGATCACCATCCTGATCCTGCTCGCTTGCCGCACCCAACTCAGTGTCCGTGGTCTGCCCTACCCTGACCTGCACCCCCAGTTCACTGTTGGACTCATTGATCAGGTGAGACACATAGCGGACCGGCACATTGAAGTGCACAGCTATGATGTTAGCCCCCTCTTCAGAACCGATTTCGATACGATCGAGCACCCTGGAGGCTGCCTGTGACTGTGTTGTGAATAACAACAACAGCAGTGGCAACAGCCAGAAATGGAGCCTCGATTCAATTTTGAGCTGCACGCTTGTTTACCTGATCAATTCAAAAAACTTTTACAATTAACTGGTGCCCGATGGAGAGTATCTCCAACCCATCAGCTCATGACAACAATGAACAAAGGCACTGAAACGCTCCGAATAATCCCCTAATTCTAGGAGATTAATCGGAGATTCGATTACCACTCACGGGCATTGACTCTATGACAGCCGCTCGCAGCACAGTTCCGATCGGCACTCAACCCGTTGTGATCATCTTCCCCTGGGCGGTAGTCATTCGCATGACAGCCTGCACAGGTCCGGGCATAGGTCGGGAATGGCCAGGGCACAGCTTCACTGTTACTGGTGTGGCAGTCTTGACAACTCAGGTTCGCCCGGTGATCCCCCGGATAGTTACCGGATGTGTGACGATAATTTATCACGGGCAACCAACCATTGGTGGTATGGCAGGCATCACACTGCTGGGTGGTAACAAAATGACCTTGTGGGGTACCGGTGGCAATCGTGCCATTGTGACAG
The DNA here is from genome assembly GCA_019100305.1 of Candidatus Thiodiazotropha taylori. Taxonomy (GTDB): domain Bacteria; phylum Pseudomonadota; class Gammaproteobacteria; order Chromatiales; family Chromatiaceae; genus Thiodiazotropha. Next base: position 3,190 of record JAHRHW010000096.1, read on the forward strand.
CTGTTACAGTTACCGGTAACACCACTGTGATCAAAGGTCACGCTGAGCCAGTTACTGGTTGAGGTATGACAGTCATCACATTGAGCGTTGGTGGGCAGATGGTTAGCCGATTTACCCGTTGCAAATGTGCCGTTATGGCAGTTCGAGCAGGTACCCGCCACATTGGTGTGACTGAAGGTCACATTCAGCCAGTTGTCGGTTGAGTTATGACAGATATTGCACTCTTGAGTAGTCGGTATATGGTTGCCGGGCTTGCCGGTCGCCAGGGAACCGTTATGACAACTTGAACAACCGGTAATGATGCTGCCGTGATTAAAATCGACGTTGGTCCAGTCGGTTGTGGATATATGGCAGGTATCGCACTGACCTGAAGTCTGGATATGGCCGGCGTGTTTACCTGTTGCGGTAACACCGTTGTGACAGGTTGAACAGGTACCCGCCACATTGCCGTGGGTGAAGCGAACATTCAGCCAGTTGGTTGTCGAGAGATGACACTCGTCACATTGGGCCGTGGTCGGCACATGCCCCGGATCCTTGCCGGTGGCGGTAATTCCATCATGGCAGTTGGAGCAGTTGCCCGCCGCATTGGTGTGATCAAACCTGACCGCCAGCCAGTTCGTCTGGGAGGTATGGCAGGCATCACATTCGGATGTGGTCGGTACATGGCTGGCCGGTTTACCGGTAGCGGTGACTCCATTGTGACAACTCGAGCAGGTACCGGTAACCACGGTGTGATCGAAGTTGACCGCAGTCCAGGTGGTCTGGGATGTATGACAGACATCACAGGCCGCGTTGGTGGCCACATGGCTGGCCGATTTCCCGGTCGCGATCGTACCGTTGTGGCAGCTCTGACAGCTACCGGTCACAGTGCTGTGGTCGAAGCGAACCGAGAGCCAGTTGACGGTTGAGATGTGGCAGCTGTCGCACTGACCACTGGTAAGGATATGGCTCGCATGTTTACCGGTGGCGATGGTGCCGTTGTGGCAGCTTGAGCAGGTTCCCGCAACACCGGCATGATCGAAGGTACCGGTTGCCCAGGTCACCGTGGTGTGACAGTTCTCGCAAGGCTCATTGGTCGGTATGTGATTGGCCGGTTTACCCGTGGCATCCACATTGTTGTGGCAGCTTGCACAGCCGGAGACGATACCGGTGTGATCAAAGCGGATGTTCAACCAGGTGGTATTGGAGATGTGGCAGTTGTCACAGGCCGCATTGGTCTGTACATGGCCGGCCGGTTTGCCGGTTGCGGTATTGCCATCGTGACAGCTGGCGCAGGCACCGGAAACCACCGCATGATCAAACGTGATCTGCAACCAGTTGTTGGTGGAGGTATGGCAGGCCTCACAGGAGGCTGTGGTCGCCACATGGGCGGCATGCTTGCCGGTTGCCCTGACCCCGTCATGACAGGATTGGCAGCTGTCCGTAACCCCATCATGGTTGAAGTTGGTGATTGTCCAACTGCTGGTGGTGTGGCAGGTATCACAGGTGGCGTTGGTCAACACATGTGAGGGTGACTTGCCGATAGCAATATCCCCGTTATGACAGAGATGACAGGCCGTAGTAACACCACTGTGGGTAAAGCCGTTGAGGTTCCAGTTGGTCGGGGTATGACAATCCTCACAGGGCTGGGTGGTAGCAATATGTCCGGCATGTTTGCCGGTGGCTGTGGTGCCGTCATGACAGGATTCACAATCCCCGGTGATCCCCGCATGGTCGAAATTGGAGATCAGCCAGCCATCCACCGTATGACAGGTGTCGCACTGGGCGTTGGTCTGCAGATGGCCGGCGTGCTTACCGGTCGCCCGGACCCCATTGTGACAGCTTGAACAGACCCCTGCTGTCGGCACGGCATTGTGATCGAAGCTCACCCTCAACCAGCTGGTGGTCGAGTTATGGCAGACATCACACTGCTCAGTGGTGGCGATGTGATTGCTATGCATTCCAGTGGCGGTGGTGCCGTTGTGACAGCTCGAGCAGACACCGGTGGTGGTCACGCCACTATGGTCGAAGCTTGTATCCTGCCAGTTGATGGTAGAGAGGTGGCAAATATCACACTGAGCCGTGGTTTCGATATGTTGCGCATGTTTACCGGTTGCCAGAGTACCGTCATGGCAGTTGGAGCAGTTGCCGCTGGCAGCCACATTGTCATGATTGAAGGTGAGCAACAGCCAGTCGATGGTTGATGTATGGCAGCTGTCACATTGGGCATCCGTGGGGATATGCGAGGCGTGTTTGCCTGTCGCGACCACACCGTCGTGACAGCTCGAACAGGCCCCTGCCACACCTGCATGATCAAATCGGCCGGTACTCCAGGTGATGGTGTTGTGGCAGTTTTCACAGGGTTCTGTGGTGGGAATGTGGGTGGCCGGTTTCCCGGTCGCATCCACCCCATTGTGGCAGGATTCACAACCACTGGTGATGCCGCTGTGGTCGAAGCGTACCGCGGTCCAGGTCTCGTTGGAGATATGGCAGTTGTCACAGGCCGCTGTGGTCTCGATATGGTCAGCCGACTTACCTGTTGCGGTTACCCCGTCGTGACAGCTGGCACAGGTACCGGTGACGATGGAGTGGTCGAAGGCGACCTCCGCCCAGCTGGTGGTCGAGGTATGACAACCTTCACAGACTGCCGTTGTGGCCACATGGGTATCGTGCTTGCCGGTGGCTCGCACACCATCATGACAGGAGTGACAACTCTCGGTTACCCCTTCATGATTGAAGCTGCTGATGGTCCAGGCGTTGGTGTTGTGGCAGTTATCGCATGAGGCGGTGGTCGGTATGTGATTATCGTGCTTACCGGTGGCCACACTGCCGTTGTGGCAGGATTCACAGGTTCCGGAGACACCTTCATGAGTAAATCCTGTGAGCGTCCAATCATTGGTTGAGTGACACGCCTCACAGGGTGAGGTGGTGAGGATATGATTCGAATGTTTGCCGGTGGCGGTCACCCCGTTGTGGCAGGACTCACAATCCGCAGTGATACCTTCATGGGAGAAGTTGTTGACGTTCCAGGCAGTGGTTGTATGGCAGGTGTCGCACTCGCCGTTGGTCTGCAGATGATTGGCGTGCTTGCCGGTGGCGCGGACACCGTTGTGACAGGTGGAACAGACGCCTGCGGTTTCAATCGAACCGTGATCAAAGCTGACATCACTCCAGTTACTGGTCGAGTTATGACAGACATCGCACTGCTCGGTGGTCTCTATGTGAGCCGCATGCATGCCGGTTGCCTGGCTGCCGTTGTGACAGGTTGAACAACGTCCGGCGGCATCCACCCCACTGTGGTCAAAACTGGTATTCAGCCAGTTGTCGGTGGAGAGGTGACAGACATCGCACTGTTCAGTGGTCTGAATATGCTGTGCGTGTTTGCCGGTCGCCCGGGTACCATCGTGACAGGTGGAACAGACACCAGCACTCTGAAATCCGTCATGGCTGAAGTTGATGATATGCCAGTTCGCGGTGGTTGCATGACAGACGTCGCAAGACTCATTGGTGACAATATGCGTATCGTGTTTGCCTGGTGCCTGCACGCCGTCGTGACAACTCGCACAGGTACCCGGTACAACTTCACTGTGATCGAAACCGACCACACTCCAATCTTCAGTTGAGGTATGACAGGTATCGCACTCTGCGGTGGTCTGTACATGATCGGCATCTTTTCCGGGCTGTGTAATACCGTCATGACAACTGGAGCAACGGCCAAACACCTCCTCTCCATGGACAAAGCTAACCACTAACCAGGAGTTGGTTGAAGTATGACAGATCTCGCACGGTTCACTGGTTGGCACATGACCGACCGGTTTTCCGATCGCGCTGACCCCATTGTGACAGCTCTCGCAATCTCCCCGGATTCCGGCGTGAGAGAAGTTATCCACTCGCCAGCTGTTGGTGGTGTGGCAGAGATCGCAGGCCTCATTGGTCAGAATATGATTGGCCGATTTACCCGTGGCACTGGTGCCGTTATGACAGGTTTCACAGCTGCCGGCAGCAACAGCCGAATGATCGAAAAAGACCAGTAACCAGCTGTTGGTGATATGGCAGGTATCGCAAGGCTCTTCGGTCGCAATATGGGTATCGTGCTTGCCGCGGGCAATATTGCCGTTATGGCAACTTTCACAGGTACCGGTCACTACCGAGTGATCCACACGGCTGACCCGGCCCCAACTGAAAGTGCTGTGGCAGAACTCGCAGGTATTACCGGTACTGATATGGTCACTGTCCTTGCCCTGGGCAGCCGAACCGTTGTGACAGGAGAAGCAGCCACTCTCGATGGTACCATGATCGAAACGGGCTACATGCCAGCCGACTGTAGTATGGCAATCATCACAGCGGTCGTCACTTTGAATGTGATCGATCGGTTTACCAGCCGCATCAGAATCGTTATGGCAGCCGTCACACATCACCGGTGTGCCCTGGAACTGCCCCTTGTCATGACACTGATCGCACTCCACATTGCGATGCTCACCGGTGAGCGGAAAGCCGGTTTCAAAATGGTCAAACTCGGCACTCTCGGCGTGGACGAAATTCATCAATGACAGACTGACAACAATGGCCAATAGCCAGCTGGCCTGCTGCAACAGTAATCTATATTTAGGCAGTCTCATCATCCTATCTTCCATACCGAATCAATCAGCGAATTTCCGGATTCTCGAAAGTTTCCGTGGAGTGGCAGCGATCGCAATGCCGGCCAAATCCACCACGATGTATGTCATCCCCACGATGACATCCGTAACAATGGTTGGCTGACTGTTTGTGCTCGGTCAGCTCAGCGCGATGGCAGGCGTGGCAGAAAACCTCACCGTGCTTGCCATCCAAAGGAAACTCTGTCTGTTCGTCGTGATTAAAGGTCCAGAGCATCCAGGCATTCGGGTTGTGACAATCGCCACACAACTCACCCATTTTTCCTTCATGGGTGTCGTCTTTTTCATGACAGGAGAGACACTCGATCGCTGTCTGTGGATAGACCGCATCGAGATGACAGGATTCACAGGCGGTAACACTATGGATCCCGATCAATGGAAAGCGTGTGATGTCGTGCTCGAAAAAGAGCTTTTCAGTCCAGCCTTTTTCATTGTGGCAGTAACCACAATCCTCACCCAGGTCGCCTTTATGCAGATCGATGGCCCGATGGCAGGTGATACAATCGGCCTCTTTTAAGTCGTCCATCGCGGCATTTCGGTGACAGGCATGACAACTCAGCTTTTTATGTTTGCCTTTCAATTCAAACTTGGCGTCCTTGCCGTGATCGAACTTGGTCTCAGTCCAACTTGATGGACCATGACAATCCTGGCACTTCTCACCATTACGCCCTTTATGGTCATCATCTTTTTCGTGACAGGCGAAACACTTCTTTGAGATTTTCTTTTCGAATGGGCCGCGGGTATGGCAAGTATCACATGGCACATCCTTATGACGGCCCTCAAGCGGGAATTTGGTATCCGCACGATGATCGAAAGAGAGCTCCTTCCAATCCTCGGTAGCGTGGCATTTCGCACAGACTTGGCCGTAACGGCCATTGTGCGCATCATTGATCAGATGGCAGCCAATACACTCTTTGGGCGTGTTCTTGTAGTGTTCATCCGCGTGACAGAGCTTACAGTCGAGATCCCGATGTTTTCCGGTCAATGGGTAATCGGTATCCAGATCATGATCGAAATCCTGTTTGCGCCAGCTCTTCTCGTTATGACATTTATCGCACTCTTCGCCCAGTTCACCACGGTGGGCATCGTCCGACTCATGACAATCGTAACAGAGAGAGGGGGCTTGGCTATATTTCTTATATTCGTTGGTATGACAAAGCTGGCAGGCTAACTGCTCATGGCGACCCCTGAGCTGGAAATCGGTCTGTGAGTGATCGAAATCTTCCGTATCCAGATTGACGATATCCCGATCTCTCCCTTTATGAACGGTATGGCACTGCTTACAGTTGGCGGCGCGTTGCTCATCCAGTCTGCCGTGAAAGCCGGTACCCTGCTCGATATCCTTGGCTATATCATTATGATCATGACAAGCCAGGCATCGCTCAACCTGGTCCGCTTTTTTCAAGGTCTCATGGCAGCTCTCACACTTCTCTTCAAACTCGGCATGGCCTTCGATGACCGGTCCCGGCATCAAGAGTAGATCCAGCTTCCCTGCATGGCTTGGAGATAGGGTAAATATCATCAGCAATAGTATGCAAATGACATGCCAGCCAAATCGATTCATGACGAGTGTAGGTTGAGTGTTGCTTGCTTAACGGTCTAGTAGGCATGCACAGCATAGACATGCACAAAACCGGTAATCACCATCATGATGAAGAGCGGCATATGCAGCAGATGCCAGATCGCAAAGAGTCTTTCATAGAAATGTAGCTCTAGAATCTGCCGAAGGATAGATCTGTGCGACAACAGCATTTTTCTGATGCGCAGCTGATTGCGCCGAACCTTGGACTTTGACCAGTCTTTCTTGTAACCCACTGCCAGCAGTTTCTTGTTCAGTGAGCGCATCACTTTCGGGTAAAGCACTGCGGAGGTATAGCGCATCTTGATCCAGTGTTTGGCGCTGGCGATCGGGCCGGTGGGAGCATTCATGACATCCTTTTCGTACTGCTTCATCAGCTCCTTGGCTTTGGGGTTCAGTTCAAACAGGCGTCCCAATTTTTGGGTCAGGACCAAAGAGTCGGCGTGCAATGAAGCGAATGTAGCCTTTTTACCATACAATCCGTAGTGGATTCGGGTATAGAAGTAGCGCCCGAACAGACCGCTGATAGCAACGAACAGCATGCTGTAGAGTGCCACCTGGCCGTTCAGAGAGCCGATATGGTAGCTGGAGTGCATCATGATCAGTACGGGACCCAGCACACCAAACGCCATATGCATGCGGAACCAGAACTTGACAGTCAGCCATTTGGACATAAAGTGGAGACGTTTGCGCATCGGATAGAGCAGTAACAGCAACATCATGCTGCCACCGACGATACCGAGCCAGTAACCCCAGCCGGCCTCAGCTGTCCACACCGCCTGGGAGTGGTTTAACCACGCCATATAGAGCAGTAAGAGTGAAAACAGGGTAAATCCAAGGGTTGTTATAAGCCCCGCTCTGCGTTGCCATGCAGAGAGAATACTCTCCAGTACTGACTCATTTACACTGGTTGATATGGCTGCTGTTTGCATCGACATCACCTACATATTTGGTATTAATTACAATCACTTAATTTTTTATTACTGCTGTTTATTTAGAATGAGAGCCGCGATCAGCATTTTCTCCGCATTACGTCTCTATGTTATGTTGGGACAAATTTCCCATCCATGAAGGGCTTCACAAAAACTCACTCTAAATACATTTATGTTTTCGGCAGAAACCTCAGTGATTAAAATTACTGTGTACAATTTAGGCATCATTTCCCACAAACTGTGACAGCTAGCACTCTTTTGAGCCTTTGAGACACGATCAACAATGCAGTACACCATCGATTTCCTGCTGATTTATCTAGTTCCCATACTTCTTGTATGGGCTATTTACATATTGCATAGCCGTAGGAAAAGTAAAAAGAATCTTGCCCTTAAGACGGAAGAGTTCGAAGCGGGCCTGACCGAGCCGGCCTCCCTCCACCCACTGATCGATCCGGCAAAATGCATGGGCTGCGGAACCTGTGTGAAAGCCTGCCCGGAGCAGGCCAACCATCCCGTACTCGGGCTGATCGACAACAAGGCTGAACTGATCGCCCCGACCAACTGCATCGGCCACGGCGCGTGTAAAACCGCCTGCCCTTTTGATGCCATCACCCTGGTCTTCGGCACGGAACGGCGCGGTGTCGATATCCCCCTGCTGGATAATTTTCAAACCAGCATGCCGGGTATCTACATCGCCGGTGAACTGGGTGGCATGGGTCTGATCAGAAATGCCATCGTGCAGGGCACCAAAGCCATGGACCAGATCCTGGAGGCGCTGAAAAGTGAGGGCAGCGCTCCGCTGGATCTTCTGATCGTGGGTGCCGGACCGGCTGGATTCTGTGCCTCATTGCGGGCGATGGAGAAGAAGCTCAAATACAAAACTGTGGAGCAGGAGTCTCTGGGAGGAACGGTTTTTCAGTTTCCCAGAGGCAAACTGGTGATGACCGCACCGGTAAAACTGCCCGTGGTTGGCGAGGTCAAATTTACTGAAACCACCAAAGAGAAGCTGCTTGAGTTCTGGCAGGATGTGGAGCAAAAAACCGGCGTCCAGATCAGCTACCATGAACGTGTGGATAAGATAACCGCCAACCCGGCGGGTGGCTATGATGTGAAAACCAACAAGGACAGCTATCACGCCCGCGTGGTCCTGCTGGCCATCGGCCGTCGGGGCACACCCAGAAAACTCGGTGTGCCTGGTGAGGATCTGAGTAAGATAACCTACCGCTTGATCGATCCAGAACAGTATAGGAACCAGCATGTGCTGGTGGTCGGCGGTGGTGACAGTGCGCTTGAGGCGGCAACCAGTATCGCGGCGGAAACTGGCACCACAGTCACCCTCTCCTACCGCAGTGGTGCCTTTAGCCGGGCAAAGAAGAAAAACCGCGAGAAGGTGGATCAGGCTGCCGCATCAGGCCAACTCAATCTGTTGCTCAGCACCAATGTCACTGAATTCACTGAAGAGACTGTCACCATCGACAAGGGTGGGGAGAAGATTGAGATTCCCAATGACGCCGCCATCATCTGTGCCGGCGGTATACTTCCAACAGGTTTTCTTAAAGAGACTGGTATCAATGTGGAAACCAAACATGGCACCGCCTAGATCCAACACAATAATCAGACAGGCAGGGATGGCAATGTTGCTGTGTCTCACGCTGGTTGTACCCTTGCCAATACTTTCAGCAGAACATGCCGAGGCAGAAGCGGCGATTCGTATCCGGGATTTCAATCGTGCCG
>JAHRHW010000097.1 GCA_019100305.1 Candidatus Thiodiazotropha taylori
GTCTTTGCGGAACATATCGCGAATTCCCCGCACCGCCTGGCGGGTTCTGTGTTCATTCTCTATCAGACCAAACCGGACATGATCATCACCATGTTCGCCAAATCCGATACCCGGTGAAACAGCCACCTTGGCTTCGCTCAACAGCTTCTTGGAAAACTCAAGGGAACCCATGTCACGATAGGGCTCAGGGATCGGTGCCCAGACAAACATGGTTGCTTTCGGTTTTTCTACACGCCAGCCGATGTTGTTGAGACCGTCGCACAACACATCCCGACGACTTTGATACATACCACAGATCTCCCGTACCACATCCTGGGGGCCTTCCAGCGCCGCAATCGCAGCAACCTGTATCGGAGTGAAGGTTCCATAGTCCAGATAGGACTTGATGCGTGCCAGGGCAGCCACCAGGGTCTTGTTACCTGACATGAAACCGACCCGCCAGCCCGGCATGTTGTAGCTTTTCGACAGGGAGAAGAACTCCACCGCGATTTCATCGGCTCCGGGTACCTGCAGAATCGAGGGCGCCACATAACCATCGAAGACGATATCTGCATAGGCCAGATCGTGTACTACCCAAATGTTGTACTGCTTGGCGATCTCCACGATCTTCTCGAAGAAATCCAGTTCGACACATTGGGTGGTCGGGTTGCCGGGAAAATTCAGCACCAGCATTTTCGGGCGTGGCCAGGAATCCTTGATCGCTCTGACCAGTTCATCGAAGAAATCGACTCCGGGCACCATCGGTACATGACGCACATCGGCACCGGATATGATGAAACCGTAAGGGTGTATCGGATAAGCCGGATTGGGCACCAACACCGAATCGCCCGGCCCCATGCAGGCCAGCGCCAGATGAGCCAGGCCCTCTTTGGAGCCGATGGTGGCGATCACCTGAGTCTCCGGATCGAGATCGACCTGGTAGCGGCTTTTGTACCAGTTGCTCATCGCCCGACGCAGTCGGGGTATGCCTTTCGACATGGAGTAACGGTGGGTATCCTTACGGTTTGCAACCTCGCAAAGCTTATCCACGATATGTTGCGGTGTGGGCTGATCCGGATTACCCATACCAAAATCGATGATGTCTTCGCCCCGCGCTCGCGCTGCCGCCTTGAGTTCATTCACAATAGCGAACACATAGGGTGGCAACCGCTTGATTCTGCGGAACTCTTCCATCTCTTGAGTGGACACGGATACCTCGACTTTTCTGTTAGGTCAAAAGATACAAAGTTAACTGACCCATAATAAAAGATCAATTCAGGAAACACGTATCCGGTGTGATCGGCGTGATTTTTTGAAATTCTCTCTGTTGCGCACCACAAGCATGCTTTTAAGCCACCTGTTTATACCGCGATTCATGCCTCGAGTGGCGTTTGTCCCATGGCGGTAGGAGGGATCACTTTTTTGCAATCACTGTTTGCGGTAAGGTCAGCCTATGAAATTCATACTTGATGATAACAACAGCGGTCACACCATCCAGAACTACGGGGCATTCGAGATCACCATCAGTGGCAAAGTATACCGGGAGAGCCTGGTCATCATGCCGGACAAGATCATCCCTGAATGGCGTCCCGCCCGATTCGAAGAACTCAAGCAGGAGGACTTCGCCCATCTGGCCTCCCTGGCCCCGGAGATCGTCGTGCTGGGTACCGGCTCAAAACAGCATTTTCCTGACCATCAGCTGATGCGTCCCCTGCTGGAGCATCAGATTGGCTTGGAAGTGATGGCTACAGATGCAGCCTGCCGGACCTATAACATCCTGATGTCGGAAGGGAGACGAGTGGCAGCGGCTCTGATGATGATCAGGGAGTAGACCTGCCAGCTGGCTGCACGATTTCAGACACTCTTTTCAATTGACCGGGGTATCAGACTCGGACTCCTCTTCCCGATCATCCTCCAGAATCACAATATCATCCGGAAAGGGATATTTCTCCACCATCCGCTTGCCGAGTTTGCCCTGAGCGGCCTGATGCAGGGCATCGGACTCCATCAGAATCAGGATCAGCACGGTTACCATGATCGGCAGAATACCGACACCACCGATCATCGCCATGACAGCAACTTTCTGCATGCCCATGTAGGTGTAACCCGCCCAACCGAGAAAAAACACTGTCAGTACCGCCAGCAGCATATAGATGAACAGCCGGCTTCGCTCGGCGGCAATCTGCCAATGGGCGTAGACATACCACTCGTCGCGCTGTTTCGACTTCTTCGCTCGCCAGAGGGTATAGAAAAGCAGGGTAAAAGAGACAACAGGCACCAGCGCCAACGGCTGCCAAAAGGAGCGCACCAGACCCAGTGCCGCGACAAACCATAAAATGTGATTGCCAATCAGATTGGTCAGAAAAACATCATGAGGGATCTTGGCTTTTTTTACCAATTCTTCTTGGATCTCAAATTTCATCGAGTTTCTTTATACCTGGTCTGTTACCTATGCGGTGGCATCGGCGCTTGATGAAAATCAACTCTCCATCGGGCAATACAGCGATTAATGCCAATAAAAACTGAGGGTTAAGTTTAAACCTGTAGGCAATATAAGCCAATCAGCTCTCACCTTCGCTTCCCATGAGCTTGGCCACCAACCATTTTTTCGCCCAAAACAGCAATAAAAACAATACGATGCCAATAACCAAACCGATCCAAGGCTGCTCCTTGAGAATTGTTATAAACCACAATCCACTTCCCATTGTAGAATCCCCCCCTGGTGATTCAGTTGTCGGATAAGGTATAGCCCTTGCTGGGCGCCATTCAGGTCCTATCCGGGCAACAGGACAAGCGTACTGATCATGACATTCCCGCAGTTTCATGATTAGACTCTGTGAAACTGAGATAAAGCAGGTAAGATGCAGGACTACACCGGTTTTGCCTGGCAGTTTTAGGAATTGCCAGCCTGGCAATAATGCCAGAGAACAGGCTTGGCGACAAAGAGTGAAGGCAGTGACGCCTATACTGCCACATACCAACGCCTGATACCCGGTGCGCGATGCAGTGCAAGAAGTAACGACAGCAGGTTAAAGACTAAATGGAAAAGAAGATTATCTTTTGGGTTATCTCCCTCTCTGTGGTGGCGGTCGCCCTCGCCGTCCTACTCCCGGGTGGACGTAAGGTTGACAGTGATCCAAAGCTGCCCTGGGATATCCAGGTAACTGCCAATAACGAGATCCAAGTATTTAACCTGACCCTTAACAAAAGCCTGCTGCCAGAGGCGAGGCAGATATTCCAGAACCAGGGCAAGGTCAATCTGTTTGTCGGCACGGATGGGCAACCGGCACTGGAAGCCTACTTCGAACGGGTTTTTCTGAGTGGACTGAGGGCCGACTTCATCCTCGCTCTGAAGGCGGATGAGTCCCTATTGAATCAACTGTTTGAGCGGGGCTCCCGGATCAGCCGCACCTCAGACTCAACCCACAAAATCGTTCTCGGCAGTGACGATTTGCAGATCGCCGAACAACTGCCCATCGAACTGATCAACTACATCCCCGCAGCCAACCTGGACGAGGAGTTGATCAACAGCCGGTTTGGTGAACCGACAGATAAAATTGTCGAAACGGAAACCGGTGTGACCCATTGGATCTATCCGGATCGGGGCATGACCATCGGTCTCAATCCTGAAGGAAAGGAGCTTATTCAGTATATGCCCCTCGAACGCATCCAAGGGCTGGTAGAGCAGATCAAAAACAGTAACGCTCAATACAAAGAAAAAATGAAGAACAGCTGACTCGCTGGTTCGCAGATCTAATCCTGGTCTTCTGCATCCGGCATCATCTGTTTTGGCAGACCTTTTTTGGGCTTTTTCGCTGGAGCGATATCGTCATCCATCAGGATTCGATGGGCCTCACCCTCCAGGTCATCAAATTGACCACTGCGGGCCGCCCAGAACAGTACCCCTACAGCGGCCAGCCCCAAGAAGATCATGCCTGGAATCAGGCCATATATCACATCCATCAAAGCACTCCATCAAACATGACTGGGGTCTGTTGAGACGCCCTACTTAACTTTAACACCTTTGAACAGGGTACGGATACGGGCAGAGTTACCGATAACCGCCAGCGAACTCAATGGCATAGAGATGGCGGCTACCAGTGGGGTAACCACAGCTGCCATTGCCAACGGCACCATAATGATGTTGTAGGTTATTGAGATACCGATATTTTGGCGTATCGTGAGCAACGCCCTGCGAGATAGGCCGATGGCCAGACGTACCCGCTCCAGTTCACTGCTCATCAACACGATATCGGCACTGGCGATGGAGACATCCGTACCTGAGCCCATGGCGATACCAACGTCAGCCCGGACCAACGCCGGGGCATCGTTAACCCCATCACCGACCATCGCCACTCGGTGCCCATCTGACTGCAACCGACTGATTACTTGATCTTTTTCCTCGGGAAGCACCTCGGCAATCACCTCCATACCCCCGAGACGCTCTGCAATCGCTTCCGCAGCATGCCGACGATCACCACTCAGCAGCGTTACAGCGATACCCTCAGCTTTCAGTGAGCCTATCAGCGCTTTGGCATCCGGCCTGATACGGTCTTCGACAGCAACGAGTGCCGTCTCTTTGTCATTTATCGCCACCCTGAACCAGCCGATGCCTTGTTCATCGAGCTGACGAGCGAGCTGTTCCAGCCTATCGGACATCTGGCACTGCCGCTGCTCCAGCAGGGTGAGATTGCCGATCGTCAGTGTCTGATCATCGACCACCCCGGTCACACCAAGTCCCGGAAGGGCCTTGAAGTCGCTGCATCGATATCGGGTTTGCAAGTGATTGAATGTCTCATCCCAATTGACGACGGACTCAGCCGTAGGATGCTCTGACTGTCGCTCGACAGCAGCCAGCAGCGCCATCAACTCCACCAGCGACTCCGAGACCTGCTCGTCACCCTCCTGCCACTGCTCGTGATCGGTATGGATGCCGACGACAGAGAGCCCACCCTCTGTCAGGGTACCGGTTTTATCGAACACCACATGGTTAATGGTGGAGAGGGTCTCAAGCACCTCCCCATTCTTGACCAGAATGCCGTATTTGGCGCCCAGCCCCGAGGCCACGGCAATCGACATGGGGGTCGCCAGGCCAAACGCGCAGGGACAGGTAATGATCAACACGGAGGTTGCCGCCAGCAGAGCGATCTCAAAATCACTGTTGACCCAGTAGAGAAAGGTCAGGGTCGCCAACGCCAGTGTTACCGCAACGAACCAGGGTACGATTTGATCGGCCAGACACTGAATCGGTGCCTTAGAGCCCTGCGCCTCCTCAACCAGACTGATAATCCGCCCGAGTGCAGTATTCTTCAGGAGACCGGAAACCTCCACCTGAAGGGCTCCATTACCATTGATGGTTCCGGCAGAGACCTGATCACCAGACTGTTTATCGATCGCCTGGGATTCACCGGTCAGCATCGCTTCATCAATCGAGCTTTCACCCATCCTGACTATGCCATCCACCGGCACCCGCTCACCCGGCTTGACCAGCACCAACTCACCCACGGCAATGGCGCGAATCGGCACAACCTCTTCAACGCCATCTTTGGAAAGTCGGGTAGCCACCCTCGGTTGCAGATCGAGCAGTCTCTGGGTAGCCGCCACAGCCTGGCGCTTCGACATCGCCTCCAGGTAACGGCCCACCAGGATGACAAACAGAAAATTGACCACCGTATCGTAGTAGACCTCACCCACAGTACTGCCTGTCAGGGTGATATAGAGAGAGTAGAGATAGGTTATGGTGGCGCCGATGGCAATCGGCAGGTCCATACCCAGGTGCATGTTTCTCAGTCCGGACCACGCTCCTTTATAGAAGGGATAGCCGGAATAGAGCAGAACCGGAGTGGCCAGGGCAAAGCCGATCCAATGGAAGAGCGTTCGAAACTCCCCTTCACTCGCCCCAGCATAGAGGGCAATGGAGATCCACATCAGGTTCATCATACCGAAAGCGGCGAAGGCCATTCGATAGAGCAGATGGCGATTCTGCTTCTTGATCGCCCCTTCTGCGGCTTCCGGGTCATAGGGAACGGCTGCATAGCCGATCTGGCCGAGTCGTTGAATGATCTGGGAGAGAGAGATGGCGCTGTTGTGCCACCTGACATGAAGCCGCTTGCCTGAGAGATTGACCTGAGCAGAGATAATGCCGGGTACGGGGTTCAGGGTATTCTCGATCAGCCAGACACAGGCTGCGCAGTGGATCCCCTCAATCAGCAGATGGATATCCCGCTCTTCAGCCAGTTCACCAACGAATTCTGCCTGTACATCATCCAAATCGTACAGCGCCAGTTCGGTCGGCATATCGGGTGGGGGCGCCAGACTGGTGCCGTCAGGTGTACGCTGATAAAAGCCTTCCAGCCCGGCATCGTAGATGGCTTCGCAGACCGCTTTACAGCCAAGGCAGCAGAAATGCTGCTCCTCGCCCTCAATCATGCCGATGACTTCATCGTCACTGGGAATCGGAAGTTGGCAGTGAAAGCAGCCTTCAGAGGCCTCTACATGTGACACGGACTCTCCTGGGAAGAGATGATGATCTTTGTCCGGTCAAACCGGGATTGAGCGCTCTGTACTGACAGAACTCCTTGGCACTGCTTTGTCCAGAATCCGCTCGATCTCACTCAAATAAATAATTAATACAATCAGTTACTAAGGCACCCAGTCTATGCCCACACCGATGCGTTTTGGAACCTGGTACTCATCCTCGCCATTGCGGATACTGACCAACAGATCCCAGGCACCCTTCAGGGGGAAGCTCACTGTAGCCTCGTAGAGACCAGGGCCGACCCGCTGCATGGGTACAGAAAAATCCTGATCCGCATCAGACGGGCGATAGGCATGAAAGGTGACTTCATCACGGTCGATCGGGGTACCTTCCCGGTCTTTCACCGAATATTGGCAAACTACTGGCTGGCCAATCTCTATTTTTGAAGGCAGTTTGATCTTCATCACCCATTTGGGATCACGGGCCTGGCGTTTGAGCATGTTTTTCTCATAATCCTGGCCACGGTCATAGAAGTCATCCACAACCAATCCCGGATTGTTCTGTGTTGCCAGGTAGATCATGATCATGTTCATGGTGAAGAAAATCACCACCATGACCACCCAGCCGATTACCCAGGGACTCCTCCAAGCTGATTTTTTATCTATCATGGCTGCAAATTATAACGACTACTCGTAAAAAAATGAAAAGGGCGGACATCGCTGCCCGCCCTGAGATTGTCGGCTATTTTACCAAGAGCTAGCGTTTTGGGCCAATAAAAACGCTCGTTCGGCTGTTTTCCAGGACCTCACCATCCTGCTCACCCCGAACTTTGAAGATGACCGGCAGACTTTCAGCCGCCAGATTCTCCTGGGGTACCCGAACAAACACGGTTCGAGGTGTAACCTTGCCATGGCGAGCTGTGGTGACCTGGTCTGCATCGACCAGAATCAGGCCTTCCAGACCTTCAGCACTGATGGTGACAGGTAGGTCATTGCTCGTTTTGTTGAGGATTTTGACAGTGTATTTGTTCTGAATACTGCCATCGCTCTGCAACACAAAGAGAGGCTGGCGATCGTGGATCACCTTGATCTCGAGGGGGGCAAGTGAGGTTAAACCGTAGGCAATACCGGCCAGTGCCAGGGTCATAATCGCAGAGTAGACCCAGACTCTGGGACGCTTGTAGAGTGGCAGCGGCTTCTTGTTCGCCTCAAGAGACTCAAACGACTCATAACGAATCAGACCTGTGGGTCGACCGATTTTCTCCATCACCTCGTCACAGGCATCGATGCAGAGTGCACACATGATGCAGCCTTCCTGCTGACCATGGCGGATATCCACACCAGTCGGGCAAACAGCGATACACTGCTTGCAGTCCACACAATCACCGGTGGTCCGCTCTTCTTCCGATTGCCCCTTCTTGAGACGCCCTCTGGGCTCACCACGATGAAAGTCATAGGAGGGTACAACAGTGGTCTTATCGATCATCACCCCTTGGATTCGAGCATAAGGGCAGAGCCAGAAGCAGGCCTGTTCACGCATATAGCCAGCCAGCACGTAGGTTCCCACCGTAAACAGCGCAATGGTGCCATACGCCACCGAGCCGGCCTGCAGGGTAAAAACATCGCGCCAAAGGTCAAACGCATCATAAAACCAGGCAACAAAACTGATACCGGTCAGAACTGAGATCAGTAACCAGAGCAGATGCTTGGTTACCTTGATTCGGATCTTTCTGGCACTCAGAGACTCTTTTTCAAGCTTGCGTCTTTTAACCGGATTCCCCTCGAGTTTTTCTTCCAGCCAGGTGAACACATCGGTCCAGACGGTCTGAAAGCAGAAGAAGCCACAATAGACCCGGCCGGCCAGTGCGGTTGCCACCGCCAGCAGCAGGGCAAAAAACAGCAGAGTCAAAGAGAGCATCCAGAAATCCTGGGGCAGAATGGTTGCACCAAGAATATGAAACTGTCTGTTTGGGATATCGAACAGCACCGCCTGACGATCACCCCACTGAAAATAGGGGCCGATGAAATAGATGATCCAGAAAGAGGCCGCCAGCCATTTCAGGTTTCGCCAGTGTCCACCCATACGTTTGGCATGAATCGTCTCTTCACCGGTATTCAGATGCCAATGTGCGGATTCAGCGTATAGGTCATCCACAACCTGTTGTTTGGATGCAGTCGTATCACTAGCGCTCAATGGCTCAACTCCTCTGAAACAGTGGGGATAAATAAGAAAAAAATGATATAGACAGGCTTATCGTCAAGCCATGCGATTTATCAATAAGTTAGAAGCAATTAAACAACACTCCATGGCTATTTTACAGAATAATGCGACGACTCAAAACGATTTCAGCGACTTGGCAATGCCGGAAATACTGAATAGCTAAATAAGTAACACACTGTTTTAACTACCCAATCTGCATGAAAAATTTGCCAAGTAAAGCTCACCAAACAAACTAATCCCTAATAAAGCAAGTGTTATTACAACGTATCAGAAACCGCCAGACAGTAACTTTTCATACATAAAAAAAGGGGGGTACAAATACCCCCCTCTTCTAACTTAGAGCGAATCTTGCTCAGCTGTTATGCTTTTCTGCATCACTCTTGATGAGTTTGCTGACCTTGAAGCCCAAGAAGATGATGATCACCACACTAATCACCACGGTGACTATAGAACCCCAAAAAACTGCATCTCCGTTCATAGCAATCCCCTTATCTTGTAACCGTGTGAGCTTCGATGCTCACACGGCCATGGTGAAAAAAATGCTTGTCGGCTTACCCGCCTTATTGTCCGCCACCGAATCGGTGGACATAGACAGCAAGCTTTTTGATGTCATCTTCTGACAGACGACCACCGAAAGCCGGCATAACAGCATCACGAGTCTTAGGCTCAGTTGCGTCATTTACACCGTACTTGATGGAGTATTTGATGCTGTCTAGCAGGGTCTCACCTTCAGCAGGCATAAAACGATAGATGCCATCGGTCAGATTAGCTGAACCGAGTACGGCCATGCCCTTACCGTCCATGCCATGACAGGCGATACAACCCTTCTGAGTGAAGTTAGGATCAGAAGTGGGGTTACCAGCCATGATTGCTTCAGACAAGCTGTCGATCTCTGCATCCGAGAGGATCTTGCCGTGAGCGGTCATGATGCCCTTACGGCCCATGGCGATCGTCTGCTGAATGTTGTCGACACTACCGCCATAGAGCCAGTCGTCGTCAGCCAGTACAGGATAGCCCGGACCACCCTGACCACCGCCGCCATGACAGGCCGCACAGTTGTCACCAAACAGCACCTTCGCAGAAGCAATGGTGTATTGGGTCAGAGCAGGTGTAGCCAGAATCTCTTTGGCTGACATGCCCTTGATCTGGGTTTCGAACTCGGCACGTACCGCTTCAACCTCGTCCACACCCTTCTTGTACTCATCCATCTGACTCCAACCCATGATGCCCTGAGTAGGCTCCTGACCTATAGGCCACATGGGGTAGAGAACACCATAGGCAATCCACCAGATTACCGATGCCCAGAAGGCGATCATCCACCACCGTGGAGGAGGATTACTCAGCTCCCGGAGGTTGTCGTCCCAAATATGTCCGGTGTTATTTTCACCCGGAAAAGGATTATTTTCCGCCATTTTTATCTCCGCTATCAATTGCATCATCGTCCATCGGGATAAAGCGATTCTTTTCAAGCTTATCCTTGTTCTTTGGACGTAGCGCGTAGAAATATACGCCTATCATCAGGAAGAAGGTGACCACCGTCATGATCATGCCGATCCAATCGTTGGTGGTCATCGCCTCCCAATTAGTTGAAAAGTACTCTTTCATTACTGACGATAGACTTTGTTTTCATCCAAAGTAGCCATGGTGCCCAGAACCTGCAGGTAGGCTACCATCGCATCTTCTTCAGTCTTGCCCGCCAGTTCTGCGTTTGCAGTGGCGATATCTTCATCGGTGTATGGAACACCTAAAAGACGCATGGCTTTAAAACGACTTGCCATATCCTTGCCCTCGATCATGTTGTCTTTCAACCAAGGGTAGTTGGGCATGACGGACTCTGGAACCACAGAGCGTGGCTCACGCAGATGCTTGCGATGCCAGTCATCTGAATATTTGCCGCCGAGACGGGCAAAATCAGGACCGGTACGCTTGGAGCCCCACTGGAAGGGATGGTCGTACATGGACTCGGAAGCCAGTGAGTAGTGACCATAACGCTCTTTCTCATCACGGAAAGGACGCACCATCTGAGAGTGGCAGGTATAGCAACCTTCTTTCAGATAGATATCACGTCCAGCCAGCTCCAGTGAAGTATACGGACGCATACCGTCACCAGGCTTGTGATCATGCAGAGTCTGACCTGGCTGACGCTGCCAGAGCAGTTCAGGCGCTGCATTGTGCTCCATGGTGTTCTTCATGGTGAAAAGCGGAACAATTTCGACCAGACCACCTACTGAGAGGGATATAGCCAGAATGATCAGGAGCAGCCAGATGTTTTTCTCCATCTTCTCCTGAAAGCTTACAGATTGGTTATCATTCGCCATTTTGCGAAACCCCCTTAAATTAAGCTGTAGCCGCAGCGGTGCGGGCTTGTTGCAAACTACCTTCGCTTGACGCTTTGGCAACAGTCATAAGGATGTTGATCAGCATCATTACAGCACCAAGCAGGAAGATCGCACCACCGATCGCACGCATGGCGTAGTAGGGATGCATTGCTTCAACGGATTCCGCAAAGGTGTAAGCCAGAGTGCCGTACTCATCATAGGCACGCCACATCAGGCCCTGCATGATACCGGAGACCCACATCGCAACGACGTAGATAACCGCACCGATGGTTGCTGTCCAGAAGTGAGCATTGATCAGCTTGGTTGACCACATTTCAGTGTGGAAGGTACGCGTCATCAGGTGGTAGATCGCACCGATGGCAACCATGGCGACCCAACCCAGAGCACCGGAGTGTACGTGACCTACGGTCCAGTCGGTGTAGTGAGAGAGGGCGTTAACAGTCTTCAGCGACATGACCGGACCTTCGAAGGTGGACATGGCGTAGAAGGCCAGAGACATAATCATGAAACGCAGAACGTAGTCGGTACGCAGCTTGTCCCAGGCACCGGACAGGGTCATCATGCCGTTTACAGCACCACCCCATGAAGGAATGATCATGGCCAGAGAGACCGCGGCACCAAGAGAGCCGGTCCAGTCAGGCAGTGCGGTGTATTGCAGATGGTGAGCACCCAGCCATACATAACCGAACATCAGCGCCCAGAAGTGGATAACTGACAGACGATAGGAGTAGACGGGACGACCAGCCTGCTTGGGTACGAAGTAGTACATAATACCGAGGAAGCCAGCTGTCAGGTAGAAACCTACCGCGTTATGTCCCCACCACCACTGAACCATGGCGTCCTGAACACCGGAGAAGACAGAGTAGGATCTGAACAGATCAACCGGGATAGCCAGGCTGTTGACCACATGCAGGTAGGTGATCATCACCATCATACCCAGGAAGAACCAGTTGGATACATAGATGTGAGATGACTTCCTGGTGGCCAGGGTCATGATGAAGTTGAATGAATAGGCCAACCAGACGACCGCGATCGCCAGATCAATCG
>JAHRHW010000009.1 GCA_019100305.1 Candidatus Thiodiazotropha taylori
ACGGCAGCTACAACCGGAAATCAGAGATCGGCTGCGCCTGACCCAAAGTGGTATCACCATCCCCCTGCCGGAAGCCCCCATGGCGGCCGATGATCCCTCGCTGTTTGAACAGGATGACCAGGCCGATGGCCATGCTCTGATACGGACCGCCTTGTGCGTGGAACCCAGGTCGGGGCACTTGCATATCTTTCTCCCCCCATTGACTGAACTTGAACACTATCTGGATCTGGTCAATGCAATCGAGGCCGCCGCGGTGGAGACCGGTTACGGCGTTATCATGGAGGGTTACGAGCCACCCAAGGATCCCAGACTTGAGAGTCTGCAGATCACCCCGGACCCGGGTGTCATCGAGGTCAATATTCAACCCAGCAGCAGTTGGCGGGACCTGGTACAACTCAACCAGACCCTCTATGAAGAGGCAAGACAATCCCGTCTGGGTACGGAGAAGTTTATGCTCGATGGACGCCACTCGGGTACCGGTGGCGGTAACCATGTTACCATCGGCGCCGCCGACCCCGCTGACAGCCCGATACTACGACGCCCACATCTGTTGCGCAGTCTGTTGACCTATTGGCAGCACCATCCGGCTCTCTCCTACCTCTTTTCCGGACTCTTCATCGGCCCCACATCCCAAGCCCCAAGGGTGGATGAAGCGAGAGATGACTCTCTGTATGAGCTGGGCATCGCCTTCAGCGAGATGCCCCCCGGGGAGACCCCGGCTCCCTGGCTGGTGGACAGGATTCTTCGCCATCTTCTTGTGGATCTCACCGGTAACACTCACCGGTCCGAATTCTGTATCGATAAACTCTACTCTCCCGACAGCCCCAGTGGCCGTCTTGGCCTGGTGGAGTTCCGTGGCTTTGAGATGCCACCCCATGCCCAGATGAGTGCGTTGCAGATGTTGCTGTTGCGCGTTCTGATTGCCCGCTTCTGGGATAACCCCTATGACCGGCCACCGGTCAGTTGGGGTACCGAACTGCACGACCGGTTCATGCTGCCCCATTTCGTGGCCCGGGATCTGGCCGATGTGGTGAATGATCTCAACCGGGCTGGGTATGCGTTTGAGAATCCATGGTTCGACCCGTTTCTGGAATTCCGCTTCCCACGCTACGGCACCATCAATGTGGATGATCTGGAGCTGGAGTTACGCTTCGCCATCGAGCCCTGGAATGTGCTGGGCGAAGAGGTAACGGCGCAGGGAACCGCCCGTTTCGTAGACTCCTCTGTGGAACGACTGCAGGCCAGAATCAAAGGCATCACGCCGGGTCGACACACGGTTACCTGTAATGGCAGGCCGCTACCGCTGCACAATACCGGTACCCATGGGGAGTATGTGGCGGGCGTTCGCTTCAAGGCCTGGCAACCGCCTTCCGGTTTGCACCCCACCATCGGCAGTCATGCGCCACTGGTATTCGATATCGTCGATACCTGGAACCGCACTTCCCTGGGTGGCTGTACCTACCATGTCGCCCATCCCGGTGGCCGCCACTATGAAACCTTTCCAGTCAATGCAAACGAAGCCGAAGCCCGTCGCCTGGCCCGCTTCCATGATCACGGCCATACCGGCGGCACCATCAACCTGACTGAAGAGAGGATCAATGCGGATTTCCCTTATACCCTGGATCTTCGCACCGAACCGGGAGGCTCAAGATGACCATCAATCGGGAGTCTTTTGAAAACCATCCGTTCTTTGATGAACTGATCACCGCCAACGGGAATGCCAGAGGTTATGCCCGTAAACTGATCAGCTACCTGGGCAAGCTCGATGAGGGAGAGCTGGCATCCCGTCAATTGGGCGCCGAACTGGCGCTCAAACAGATGGGCATCACCTTCCGCGTCTATACCGAAGAGGAGGGTTCCATCGATCGTGTCTGGCCATTTGATATCGTGCCCCGCCTGATCCCGAAAAAAGAGTGGGAGCGGACCGAATCCGGTCTTAAGCAGCGGGTCGAGGCATTGAATCTGTTTATCGATGATCTCTATCACAAACAGCAGATTGTCAAAGACAAAGTGTTTCCGGCCGAAGTGCTTGCGGACTCTGAGAACTTCCGCGAGCAGTGTATCGGCATCAATCCTCCGCTGGGTATCTGGGCGCATATTTGCGGCAGTGATCTGGTACGTGACGACAAGGGTGAGATGTATGTACTCGAGGATAATCTGAGAGTCCCTTCCGGTGTCTCGTATATGTTAGAGAACCGACTGGTCACCAAAAGGGTCTTTCCGGAACTGTTTGAAACCTACAGTCCCCTACCCATCGATGACTACCCCTCTGAACTGTTCGATACCCTCTCTGCCCTTTCACCACGCCCTGGAGATCATCCGGAGATCGTGGTACTCACCCCGGGCATCTATAACTCGGCCTATTTTGAACATGCCTATCTGGCACAACAGATGGGATGCGAGCTGGTTGAGGGGCGCGACCTGGTGGTTGAAAAGGATGATTGTGTCTATATGCGCAATATCGAAGGGCTCTCCCGGGTGGATGTGATCTATCGTCGTATCGATGATCTTTTTCTCGATCCGGAGGCGTTCAATGCCGACTCGATGCTGGGTGTTCCCGGTCTGATGCGAGCCTGGAAAGCGGGCAATGTGGCACTGGCCAATGCCCCGGGGGCCGGTGTGGCGGATGACAAAGTGGTCTACTCCTTTGTGCCCGATATCATTCGTTACTATCTGGACCAGGAACCCATCGTACCGAATGTACCGACTTGGCGCTGCATGGACAAACCATCCTGTGATTATGTCCTGGGTCATCTCAAAGAGCTAGTGGTAAAGCCCGCCAACGAATCGGGTGGTTACGGCCTGCTGGTGGGGCCGGCATCAACCCGACAGGAGCGTGAGACCTTCCGCAAGCTGATCGAGAAGAATCCCCGTAACTACATTGCACAACCGACTCTGGCGATCTCGACGGTCCCCACAATCAGTGGTGGTCTGCTTGAACCCAGACATGTTGATCTGAGGCCGTTCATACTCAGCGGCAAGTCGATGGAGGTGACCACCGGTGGGCTGACCCGGGTGGCTCTATGTAAAGGATCGCTGGTGGTGAACTCATCCCAGGGCGGCGGCAGTAAGGACACCTGGATCGTTGACAGTTGATTGAGATGAGCAATGACTATCTGAGGAGCGAGTAATGTTATCCCGAGTTGCAGAGACCATATACTGGATAGGGCGTTATCAGGAACGGGCTGAAAACACCGCGCGTCTGATCACCGTCAACACTAATCTGATGCTGGATCTGCCACCCAAGGTTGCCCCAGGCTGGGATGCACTGATCAACCTGCTGGGCTGCTACGAGTCCTACCTGGCACGTCATCCGGAGTTTACCGAACGCCGGGTAGCAAATTTTCTAATCAACGATGAATCCAATTCAAGCTCCATCATCAGCACCCTCTGCGCATTGCGAGAGAATGCCCGCACGATACGCGAGATATTGCCGCGGGAAGCCTGGGAGTCGATCAACAGTTATTACCAGACCGCCCTGGAGCGTAAACAGAGCAGCTTTTCCCGCCAGGGCCGACAAGCTTACCTGGAACATATCATTGCCGGCTCACAGTTGATGACCGGGTTACTGGCTGGCAGCATGAATCACGACACGGCTTACCGCTTTCTCAATTTGGGACGAAAACTGGAACGTGCCGATATGACTACACGTATCATCGATGTACGACCCGAAAATCCACTTCAGGATGAGGCGCCTGAACTGGTACCATTTGAAGACATTCTATGGATGAGTATGTTGAAGTCACTCAGTGCTTATCAGATGTATCGACAACATATGCAGGTCAGAATCAATCGCAAGGATGTTCTACAGTTCCTGTTTAAAACACAGGGTTTTCCCCGTTCAATTAGTTATTGCACGGAAAACATCCGTTTCAATCTCTCCCGTCTGCCGAAAAACAGAACACCGTTAAAAGTACTGAAAAAGATCGATACCCGCCTGACAGAGATGTTGACGGATAAGATGGATAACAACGTTCTGCATGAGTTTATCGACGATTTACAGATCGATTTTGGCATCCTGCATGAATCGATTTCAAAAGCCTATTTCCCACCTGCTCTGATGTCTGCGGCATGATTGACAAAAGGTTTATTGAGTGGCGTCATTGGGCTGTAACATAAAGATGATTTGATAACGATATAGCGCGTACAATAGTACGCACAACCACAACAAAAGGTGACTCCGAGTATGACGACAAAGTCCATACAACAACCCGAACCCGGTTTTGTCCACGGACTGTTTCTCTACCTGCTTGTGTTTACACTCTGGATGTTGTTGGTCGGCAATCTGGACACAGCGGAGATGGCCGCCGGAGTGGTGGTCGCTCTGATTGTCACGCTGGCAAGCCGGCCTCACCTCAGCATCCTCGCCGGGCTGATCATCTCACCGAGCGCACTGCTTCCTTTGCTACGCTACCTCGGCACTTTTATCGTGGCGCTGGTTCAAGCCAACCTCGACATGGCCCGGCGCGTACTGAGTCCTTCACTGCCTTTGCAACCGGCCGTTGTGGAGGTGGAGACCAAACTCAAATCATCGCTCGGCCGTCTGATTCTGGCGAACAGCATCACCCTGACCCCTGGCACCCTGACTGTCGATGTTCAGGACCAGGTGCTGTTGGTGCATTGGGTCGACGCTCCCCCAGGCAGTGATCGGGTATCCACCACCAAAGCCATCACCAGCAAATTTGAACAACATCTGAAAGGCTTCGTGTTATGACATTAACCCTATTGGAGATCGTGGCACTGGGCTTGCTGGGTGCTGCGGTATTACTCAGTCTGTTGCGCCTGATCCTGGGCCCCACAGCTCCGGACCGGGTGGTTGCCGCCGATACCCTGGCGGTGATAACGACTTCCGGACTGGTGATCATCGCCGCCCTTCTGGGTAGCCCACTCTATCTGGATGTGGCGCTGATCTACGGCACCTTGGCGTTTGTCGGTGTGGTCGCTATCGCCCGAACGATTGAGGGGAACGGCTGATGAGACTGATTGCCGATCTGTTTCTTGTTGTCGGTGCCGCCTTCACCCTGTTCGGCGCCATTGGACTGATCCGTATGCCCGATGTCTATAACCGCATCCAGGCAGGCACCAAGGCGGTCACCCTTGGCTCGCTCTGCCTGTTGATCGGTATTGCTCTGCTCTACCCCGCCTGGTGGTCGAAGTTGCTGGTAATCGGCGTGCTGATTCTGATTACCAATCCACTCGGCTCTTCCACCATTGCCCGGGCACTGCTTAAGGCTGGAGTAAAACCCTGGAGCAAAGCCAGCGTAAGCCAACCAGGAGAGGCTGACCGATGAGTGAAGTAGAACTTTGGATTGCCCTGATCCTGGGAATCATGATGTTAAGCAGTGCGGTGCTGGCACTGGTAGTCAAAAACCATCTCGCTGCGGTAGCGGCAGCGTCCGTGGTCTCTCTTGGTTTAGCGCTGCTGTTTGCCTTGATGCGGGCACCGGATGTGGCGATGACCGAAGCTGCCGTAGGCGCCGGCCTGAGCAGTCTGATCCTGGCTTTGGCATTGCGCCGCCTGGGCTTGTGGCAGATCGATAGCGGACGCGAAAACAGTAATCTGCTGAGTGCTTCAAGCAAGGGGAAAGACGATGCGTAATCTCACCGGCCTGTTGTTTGCCGGCGGCCTGGGTTTCATGCTGCTGGCGATTGCCAGCGGCATCGATTTCGGCAGTCCGCCGATGCGCATCGGCGAAGCAATACAGTCCGCCTCTCCCCAGGAGGTCGGTGCCGCCAATATTGTCACCTCAGTGGTGCTGGGCTACCGGGGTATCGATACACTCGGGGAGCTTGCCATCCTGTTTGCCGCCGCGTCGGCCGCCGGAGTGGTGCTGGGTCGTCGGCATACCACCACAGGCACACAGCGCAAAGGCGGATTCGTGCTGTTTCACGGTGGCGCCCTGATCTTTCCCTTTCTGTTGACGATCGGCTTTTACATCATCTTTCACGGCCATCTGACACCAGGTGGCGGATTTCAGGGCGGTGTGATTCTTGCGGCAGCCTTTTTCCTGCCTCTGTTGGCCAGGCCCGGCGCGCGCCTGCACCACTCCATTCTGAGTGTCATCGAAGCCTTTGCCGGTGCCAGCTTTATTCTCATTGGACTCGCCGCCCTGGCAGAGGGCCAGGCATTTCTGCAACCGATGCTCAATCAGGATACCCTTGGTTCGCTGATATCGGCCGGCACCCTGCCTCTGCTCTATATCGCAGTGGGTTTGAAGGTCGGTGCCGAGTTGGCAAGCCTGCTCTCCAATCTTGCGCAAACGGAGTCTGAACAATGATCCCGGGCGTGACACTTGAACTGATACTCTATACCACGGCCCTGGGGCTGGTGATTATCGGCCTGGCCGGTGTGGTTCTCAGCAGCCATCTGTTCCGTATGGTACTTGCACTGGTGATTGCCGAAGCGGGAGCCAACCTGATGCTGGTACTCTCCGGCTATCGCTGGGATGCGGTGGCGCCCATCCTGTTGCAACGAGCCGAACAACCGACGATGGTCGATCCGGTTCCGCAGGCGATGGTGCTGACGGCAATCGTGATTGGCGTCGGCATCCAGGCACTGGCGGTCAGCATATTGATTCGTATCCGCCAGCGCTACGGCAACCTGAAGCGTCGTGATGTGGCGGAAAAGATGGATGCTGAAATAGCCGCCAGCGCGGGAATCCGCAGGGACATCAGTCAGGATGCGCCGCTCGGTGAGCGTCCCCTTTCACCGCTTCCGGCTCATACTGCTGAATCCCGAGGAGGCGATGCATGAACAACCTGGTGTTGACGATCGCCCTGCCCCTGCTCGGCGCCTTCTTACTGCCTGTGTTGATGCGTCTCTCCCAGGCGATCGGCTTATGGCTCGGTCCGATTATTCTGGGTTATGGCTGTTGGTTGTTGGGTAATCTCTGGTTTAGCGACATCAGCCTGCCATTGTCGATAGCGATTGGTGGATTTGATGCACCATACGGCATCAATCTCTACCTGGACTCACTGGCCCTGTTATTCGCCTTTGCGGTACAACTTTTGGGATTGATCTGCTGGCCCTATGCATTGAATCAGGATACGGCCAGACGACAGGCGCTGATGCTTCTACTGGTCGCCTCCTCGACCGGACTGGCACTCTCCGGCGATCTGTTCAATCTGTATGTCTTTTATGAACTGGCAGCCGTAGCCACCTTCGGGCTTGTGGCTGCTTCCACTACCTCGGCAGCCTACGCCGCAACCTTTCGCTATCTGATATTGAGCGGTATCGGTTCCGTGTTGACCCTGCTCGGTATCGCATTGATCTACAGTCACACCGGCACCCTCAACCTGGCCCATCTGGCGCAGCTGGCCCCAGAGCTACTGCACGACAGACTGGGAATGACCGCCTACCTGCTGATCCTCATTGGTATCGGTGTCAAAGCGGAGCTGTTTCCGGTCAACGCCTGGGTGCCAGAGATCTACGCCACTGCCTCCAGCCGGCTCTCGGGCTTTCTGGCCGGATTGCTTTCGAAGCTGGCACTGCTGATCATTCTGCGACTGCTGGTGCTGATATTTGATCAGCCGGAAGCGGTACAGATCGTTCTCGTACTCGGCATACTCGGGGTCATCAGCGGTGAATTCGCAGCCTGGCGCGCCAAGGATATGCGACGCATGCTCGGCTTCTCCTCGATCGGTCAGCTAGGCATTATCTTTATCGCCCTCTCCTTACCGGATGAGCGTGGACTGTTGGCCCTGCTGGCCCTGTCGCTTCACCACCTGGTAATCAAAACCGGGCTCTTCATGCTGGCTGACGGCTGGGGTGGGTCGCTCGAGCGGTTGACCGGAGCGGCCAAAAGGTCACCGGTGGGTGCGGCACTGTTTACCCTCTTCGCCCTCTCCCTGGTTGGTGTACCCCCACTGCCCGGATTCTGGGCCAAATTCACCCTGATCACCGAGTTGGCAGCTCAGAGTGAGCCACTCTATCTGATCGGTCTGCTGGTATTTCTCTTGGCCACGGTAATAGAGACAAGTTATCTGTTCCGCATCGTGGCGAAGCTCTACAGTTCAGCCGAGACCACCACCAACCAGCCTGAGCATCAAAACATGCCCGGTCTCTCCCTGGCCACGGCTTCACTCTTCGCCATCACACTGCTGGCGGCAACGGTACTCATCGCTCCAATCGGTGATGGACTGCAAGCTGTTGCGGCTGAGGCAAAAAATGCCGAGCTTTACATACAAACCGTGATACCGGCAACGCCCGGAGGCCAATTGTGATTTTCAGCCTATTGGATGAGCTTTTGATCTTTTCGGCTGCCACTGTGCTGGTTGCCCTGATACTAGGTCGCGGTCTGGCGGTGGGCTGGATGGTCACCATTCTCTATGGTGGTCAACTGCTGGTCCTGCTCAAGATGGCCGCACTGGGTTATGGCGGGAATCCCATCGCCTCCGAGTTGAGCCTTTCGGTGATGGGGCAGGATCTCTCCTGGCGGTTCGATGCCCTGAGCTGGTTCTTTGCACTGATCACCCTGGTGGCGGCACTCCTCACCAGTTGGTTCTCCTGCGGTGAGTGGGAGCGGAAGTTCAAACAGCAGGGGGGCAATGTCTGGCTGTTTCATCTGGCGATGGCTTTGAATGTCTTCACCATGTTGATCCTGCTCGCCAGCGGTGATCTGCTCTCCCTCTTCATCGGCTGGGAACTTGTCAGCTGGGCAGGCTTCCTGCTAATGGCGGTTGCCGGTGGCGTTGCCACCAACGCAGCCATACGTTACATCACCTATGCGGTTGTCGGTGGGATGTCGATCTTCGGTGGCATTGCACTGGTCTATGCGGCGGCCGGTTCCCTGCAGTACGAAGCTATATTGATCGCAGTAGAGAAAATGAGTACTGGCCAGCTCTGGATGCTGGTATTACTCTTCGGCAGCGGTTTCGGCATCAAGATGGGATTGCTCCCCTTTCATCTCTGGCAGGCGGCCGCTTATGCGGAAACCCCGGGACCCGGCAGCGCCTTTCTGGGTGCCATCTCTTCCCGGATGGGGCTGTTTGCCATTCTGCTGGTTTTGGTGAAACTGTTCGGTATCGTCAACATCGACAGCCTCAAGATACCCTTCACCCTCATCGATGCGCGGGACCTGCTGGCCTGGATTGCGGTGTTCACCATAATCTTTCCCACCTATACCGCCCTGAAACAGAATGATGCACGCTATCTGCTGGCCTGGCACGGCATCGGTCAGGGTGGTTACATGTTGCTCGGCCTGGTCACCGCCAACTCCCTGGGCGCCGCCGGTGGTCTGCTTCATGTGCTGAACTATGCGGCCTGTCAGGCGGCGCTGTTGATGGCGGTGTTTGCCGTCATGCATCGCACTGGCGCCGCTGATCTGAACAAGCTCGGTGGGCTGGTCACGCGGATGCCCCTCTCCTTTCTGGTGCTGCTAACCGGCATCATCGGCCTGGCAGGCCTCCCTCCGATGAACGGTTTCGTCTCCAAATGGCTGGTCTATCGATCCCTGCTTGAAGACGGCATGCCACTGCTTTTCCTCGGCACCATCATCGGCACGCTGGGCACCATCCTGTCGGTCTATAAGCTGATTCACAATATGTTTCTCGGCCAACTGAGAGTGGAACACGAACACGTTCGCGAAGCCCCGTGGAGCATGATGACACCGATGCTGATACTGGCTGGCGTGATCTTCGTCACCGGACTGCTACCCGGCATCCCGCTCACCTGGGTAGCTGCCGCACTGCAGACGATTGGTCTCACTGGTCCCGAGATCACCCTCGGCGGTATCGAATCCTCCAGTGGCAGCCTCGATATGATCTGGGTGATTGGCGTGCTGTTTGCGGGCTTCGGTATCGGTGCTGTGATCTTTTACTCAGCCGGGCCAAGTAAACGGGTCCATCAGCTCGACAACTATGCTGGCGGTCACTTCCTCACCGCCGATGTGCGCTACCAGTACAGTGACAACTTCTACTCCGGCCTGATGCATCTGATCCGTGGCTGGTATCGTGGCAGTTTTCAATGGCTGGAAAACAGCATTACCTCACTGGTCGAGTTTCTCTCCCTTGGCATGCAGGGTATCTACCGTCGTGCCAACTCTGAATTCTATCTGTTAAGTACGGCACTCTTCATAATTGCCTGGGTGGTTTTCTAATGGCACCGATCGAACTTCTCATAGAGCTGACCCTGATGCCGCTGATTGCCTTTATCGTCGGCATGATGATGGTGCTGATGATGCGGCGTATTGCGGCAAAGATTCAGCGTCGTATCGGACCGCCTTTCTTTCAACCGCTCTACGATATCGTCAAGCTTCACGGCAAACGCACGCAGGTCTCACACGGCCTGATTCATGACATCGGTATTGTCATGGCGATGGGCGGCTACATTGCCGCAGAGACCCTGCTACCGGTACCCGGTATGAACGGCATCGCGGAAAAGGGGGGACTGATCACCCTGCTCTATCTGATGATGATTCCGTCTCTCGGCCTGGCGTTGGGTGTCGGTCAGTGCGCCAATCCCAATGGCTCGATCGGCATCGCCCGCGCGCTGACTGCCATGCTGGCCTACGACATTCCCTTGGTCATCGTCATCTTTGGCGTCGCCTATGCTGCCGGCACCACCAATCTGGTGGAGATCATCGCCACACAGCAGGCTGGTGGCTTCGCAACCTGGGGCGTGGTTGAAATGCCGCTGCTGGCCATCGCCGGTCTGATCGCCATGCATGCCTCTCTGGGTAAACAGCCTTTCGAGATCTATATCGCCCCGGCTGAGATTGCCACCGGACCGATGGTCGAGATGAGTGGCAAGTATCTGGGTGGCCTGTTCGTCATGCAGTGCTTTCAGCTCTACACCACCTCGGTTCTCTATGTGAGTCTGTTCCTCGGTGGCGGCACCACCTGGTTCGATTTTCTGATCAAGAGTTTTCTGGTGCTGGCCATTCCGGTGAGTATCGCCTACCTGTTTCCCCGCTATCGTACCGAGGATCTGTTGCGTCTGATGTGGAAATGGCCGGTGATGCTGGGACTGATCGGCTTGGCTTTCGTGATGTAAATTTGCGCCCACAGGGAGTGTGTGTGGCGAGTCCTTGTGAAACAGTGATTGACTGTCAAGGAAAATGAATACCGGCAATGCCGGACTGACGAGCCCGTAGCAATCACTACGGGCAAGTTAACCCAACGACTTTGGTGATGGTTATGAGCAGATTACAAAAGATACCGGTAGTCGAAGAGAAAAAGGGCAACCCCCTGGCCCGGGTGTTCGATGATTTGGTGCGCTTCTGCCGCTCGCGCTCCCTGTTCATTCTCCACTACTGTACCGGCTGCGGTGCAATCGAACTGCCGCCGGCGATGACCTCCCGTTTCGATATGGAACGCCTTGGCATTCAACCTATGGTCTCCCCCAGACAGGCGGATATTCTGTTGATTACCGGCTATGTCTCGATCAAAACCCTGAAACGGGTGATCCTCACCTACGAGCAGATGGGTTCACCGAAATATGTGGTGGGAATTTGCTCCTGCACAGTCAATGGCGGCATGTACTGGCAGAGCTATGCAACCGCGAAAAAACTTGATTAATATATGCCGGTCGATCTCTATATCGCCGGTTGCATGCCGAGACCAGAGGCAGTGATCAGCGGTCTGCAGAAACTGATGGATCACATCAACAGCGGTGAAGCCGACAGTTGGCAGGACTACTACCGCAACTATGACTACTACCTGGGCAATCAACAGAAACTCTTCGGCGAGGATTGGCAGACCCCCACTGACATCATCACTGAAGCGAAACACTATGAGCTGATGGGTGAAGGCACCCTGGGTCAACACACCCGCCTGCTGGAGCAGCATCAGAAACCTCTGGAGGCCCTTGAGATGCGCCTAGGCCACAACATCAAGGAGCCGGTTGAATGAGTCAGCAAGTCGCCCATTGGCTGGACAATCTCCTGAAAGAGATCGAAGGCATCGAAGTTCGTCGTAAAAGCAGTCGTCGGGTACGGGTCGACGTTCCGGCGGATGCACTACCCGCTCTGTTGGAACTGCTGCAGGGACGAGCCGGTTATATACACCTCTCCGCGATCAGTTGTGTTGACTGGATCGAGGATGACGAGTTTGAACTGGTCTACCACGTCTGGTCCTATGAGAGTCACTCCCTGGTATCGGCCCATATTCGCATTGCCCGTGAACCGGGAGTCTATCTCTCGGTATACGACCTCTATCAGCCCGCTGGCTTTTTCGAGCGTGATATCCACGAGATGTATGGCATCCACTTCGAAGGCAGTCCCAATATGGAGAAATTCATCCTTACCGAATGGGACGGTCCGCCACCGATGCGCAAAGAGTTCGACAGCGAAGCCTATATCAACGAGCACCTGAGCTGGCAGGAGTACAACCCGGAGTGGTTACAGGAGCTGGTCGCCGAAGGTGGTGGTGTAATCATCCCTCCGGAAGAGCAGCGCTTCAGTCAGAAGAAGAAGTGAAGAGTTTATAGTCCGCAAATGAACACGTACAAACGCAAATGTTATTGATGAAATTGAAATACCATATGTATCTGCTGATGCGTCAATTTTTTTTGAGCGAGTTAAATTGGTTTTGCCTTTGTCTTAAAAGCAACCGATTAAACCCATTTGCGTTTACTAGCGTTGATTTGCGGAACCCAAATTTAAAAAAACAAGCGAAACGATATGAGACCTGAGAATTACGAAGCCCAGCGCCAGCCGCCGAGTAATGAGTATGAACTCAATTTCGGTCCGAACCATCCGGGTATCGAAGGCAACTATGCACTGAAGGTTAAGCTGCATGGCGATATCGTGCTGGAGGCCAAGGCGGATGGCGGTTATCTGCACCGGGGTTTTGAAAAACTGATGGAGCAGCGGCTGTGGATACAGAACATCGCCCTGGTGCCTCGTATCTGTGTGCCTGACCCTTCACCAATGGAGCTCTGCTACTCGATGGCGGTTGAAGAGTTGTGTGGACTGAAAGTCCCGCAACGGGCTCAGTGGTTGCGGGTGATGCAGTTGGAGCTGTCGCGCATCGCAGCCCATCTGTTCACCTTTGGTGGTCATGCGGCAACCACCGGTATGTATAGCACCATGTATTGGGGAGTGGCCGATCGGGATCTGCTGCTCGATCTGTTCGAGGAGTTCACCGGTGGCCGGGTCTACAGCATCTACAACATCCCCGGCGGTGTGCGTAGGGAATTGCCGGAAGGATTCCTGCAGCGCCTGACAGAAACCCTCGACTACATCGAGTCACGACTGCCTGACTACGATAACCTCTTCTTCAAGAACCAGGTATTCGTAAAGCGGGCCAAAGGCACTGGTGTGATGTCCCGTGAGCAGGCCCTGGAGTGGGGTGTCACGGGCCCCAATCTGCGCGCCACTGGGCTGGCCTTCGATGTACGCCGGGATGACCCCTATCTGGTCTACGATCAACTGGAGTTCGATATCCCGGTTGAAGAGAGCGGTGATGCCTGGGCACGCACCCTGGTGCGCCGCAAAGAGTTGATGGAGAGTATCCGCATCCTGCGCCAGGTGGTGGAGATTCTGCCTGACATCCATGGACCGATTCGGGCACCGATCCCCAATCCACTGGCCTGGAATGTCCCTGCCGGAGAGACCTACACCCGGGTTGAATCCTCCAAAGGAGAGCTCTGCTACTACGTGGTCTCCAATGGCGGCCCCAAACCCTACCGGGTGCATGTACGTGGCCCCTCCTCCATGCATGCGGTACAGGTGCTGGAGAAGATGTCGGTCGGATCGCGCATCGAGGACATTGCCCAGACCATGTTCTCCCTGGATGCCTGTCCGCCGGAAGTTGACCGTTGAGATTTATGGGTAATCGATGATGTCCAAACCGATTGATGATGCCAAACTGAGCAAACAGAACGTAACGATCGAGCATGAGGAGGCCGGCTCCATCCTCAGCCCGCTCAAGGCACTGCAGTTTTTCATGCGCAAACCGGTCACGGTTCCACTGCAACCCCGCCCGGCGGCAGACAACTACCGGGGTTTTCATCTTAACGATCATGACAAGTGCATTGGCTGCAGTTCCTGCCAGAAAGTGTGTGACAACGCAGCCATCACCATGGTCAAGGTTCCCCATCTGCCGGAAGATCCGGTCAACGGTGTACGCAATCTTCGCCCGGCAATCGATTATGGCCGTTGCTGCTGGTGCGCCCTGTGTGTCGACATCTGCCCGACCAGCGCCATCTCACTCTCCCGTGAATATGTTCATACCTGTACCCAGGAGGAGATCGACAGTTATTTCATACTACCGGATGAAACCGGTATCCATGGCGAGTACTACGGTGAGGGGTGGCAGAAGACCAGTGACTCAGATCTGCTCGACCTGAACCGACAGCCAATGGCAGAGCTGGAAGCCGAGCAGCGAATCGATAACTTCAATGAGATCGTTGCCGGCTACACCGATCAGCAGGCGGTAATCGAAGCCTCACGCTGTGTTCAGTGCGGCATGTGCCACGATGCCTGCCCTACCCATATGGACGCCCCCGAATATATACGCTCGATCTGGCAGGGCAACCTTGAGGAAGCGGTACGTTGGATCTATCAGAGCAACCCCTTCTCTCATGTCTGCGGCCGGGTCTGCACCCACCGCTGCGAAGATGCCTGTTCGATCGGCCGACGGGGTGAGCCCGTATCCATCCGCTGGTTGAAACGCTACGCCATGGATTCGGTGGATCATGAACGGATCAAGCAGATTGCTGCGGAGGGTAAAGCGGACTATCTGAGCGGCAAACAGATCGCCATTATCGGCGCAGGACCGGCCGGTCTCACTACCGCCTACGACCTGGTACGCAAAGGGCATCAGGTAACGGTCTTCGAGGCTCGCAAGGAAGCGGGTGGCATGCCCCGTTACGGAATTCCCGAATACCGCCTGCCCTACGACATGCTCGACCAGGACATCGATGTGATCACCTCCATGGGGGTGAAGATCCAGACCGGTATTCAGATCGGTAAGGATATCACTATGGCGCAACTGGAAGCGGAGTATGACGCAGTGGTACTGGCCATTGGTCTGCATCTTGGTCGCTCCACCCGGGTTCCCGGCGCTGACCACAAACAGGTGCGTAAAGCGATCGATCTACTGCGCAGAACCACCGATGATGAAGCGTATGAGATTCCGCAGAAGGCGGTTGTCATTGGTGGCGGTAACGTGGCAATGGATATTGCCAGAACCCTCGCCCGTCAACAGCAACAGCAGTTTGGCCAGGTTCAGGTGACAGTCACGGCATTGGAAGAGATGGCCAACTTTCTGGCTGACCCGGTAGAGATCAAAGAGTGCCGTGAGGAAGGCATCGAGATCTATGATGCAAGAGGTCCCCAGGCCTGCATCATCAAAAACGACACGCTGATCGGACTTAAGACCTGGAAGGTCCGTTCCATCTTCGATGAACAAGGTCGCTTCGCACCGGAATATGATGAGCAGGATGAACAGATTCACGCCGCTGACATGGTCATAGAAGCCATCGGTCAGATGTCGGATAACAATCTGCTTGGTGACGATCTGACGGAAGCCCTGGAGTGGCAAAGGGGCCGACTCAGTATCGATGGACAGGGTCGAACCTCAGTCGACTGGCTTTGGGCCGCGGGTGATTGTGTCAATGGACCGGATGTGGTCCACGCCATCGCGGATGGTCATCGAGTGGCTGCCAGCATCGATGAGTGGTTGAATCAGCAATAACAGCAGGAGTGGCATCGCCATGTCTAAAGGTCATAGCAGCAGTTACGACAGACTGAAATCGAAAAAAAGCCTGGCGGAGATTCTTGAAGTCGCGATCGAGTTCGAACGTACCGCCCGGGACTTCTACACGGATCTGATTCCAAAAGTCAGTAAACAGATTCGCTATCTGGTGGAGGAGTTGGCAGAAGAGGAGCAACGCCATTTCGATCTGTTTACCGAACTGAAAAACCGGCCCGACCTGGAGCAGCAGGTTCAGGCCCTGGTGGAGATTCCGGCAAGCGATAAAAAGTTCTCCGATGCCATCCACCTTCCGGAACTGGGTGACAAACCCGACGACCAGTCGGTACTTCAATATGCGTTAGGTCGTGAACATGCAGCCATGGAGCAGTATCACGCCCTTGCCCAAAGTACCGGGGATGGTCCAATCAAGGAGCTGTTTCAATTCCTTGCCAATGAAGAGACGGAACACAAGAACCAACTGGAAAAGGTCTATTACGAAACCATTCACAGTGGTGGAGTCTGATCGTTATCAAGATTCTAGATTCGGCTTAGGGCCTGTTAATCCTGCCACCGGGTCCATTCACTTTCGCTCAGTCGATTCGCCTTGCAACCACCATCCTTTTATAGCAGGGTCTGCTGCTCTCTCACTCCATCGCTTTCGGAAACAGATAAATAGAGCGACGTATAACCTGCTGGAGTGCCGGATAATCAGAGTCCGTCCGAATCATTCAAGTTATTATCGTGCTTGAATTCTGCTCTGTCCGTCAGTCTGTTTTCGGATGCGAAGATCAAATTGAGCATAAACACAGAAATACAACCAAGAAACAGTGCAACCGCAAAATCGTCCCCTCGCCATAGGCTGTCCAGGATCGGCACACCAATAATCATGATGGCCATACCACCTATCAGTATCAGAAACCTCAATTGCCTATTGAAGGTGATGTACTTTTTTCTCATTGCAGATGTTATCTATTCGACTAACGGTTGCGTCGACTGCACCTTTAGATAATATCGACCACCACATCGACACTCTTCTCTATAGTGCCAGCTCTCTTATTCACCGGCTATCGTCTATTAGAACCATTCAAGCTGTTGCGCAATTCACTGACCTGTTAATCCACATAAAAACTAGGTTATATAGCCCACTTTAGGTCTTTTGACTTAAATGGACATCAATTGAATAACATTTAATTTTTATAATTCAACAAGTTATCCCCTGCCTTGAAATTGCTATTACCTGGCATGTCCGCCATGGAGAGCAGTCAGCCGGAAATCGGTTCGGACTCGGGAACAGAGATAAAAGTTCGATTACTAGACAACTTTATTCTGTGACTACCTGGAGCAATTAGGTGATTGATCGTGCGGATGATGATCATTACCAACCTTTTTAACACGTATAGCAGAATTAAAATTATGAAGTCTTTACCTAAACACAGTATCAACTTTGCACTCTTATCCCTCCTTACCGCAACCACCCAACCTTACGCCGTCGCAGAAGAGACTGAAAACAGTGCCCCAGATGAGGAGTTTGATGTCATCAGTGTTACCGCCTCCAGAATCGAACGAAAAACCAAAGAGGTTGCCGGCTCGATCGATGTCATCGATTCGGAACGTATCGAAAGTGAAAAGATGTTTAACATCAAGGATGCGATTCAGGGCAGCCCCGGCGTTCTGATCAACTCCAAGAACTCAGCTTATGACAGCCGCCTGATTATTCGTGGCGCCGGACAAAAGGCTAACTACGGCGTGCGGGAAATCATGGTCATCCGGGATGGGGTTCCAATGACAGATCCGGACAGCTTTTCCCGATTTGATTTCATCGATACCCAGGATATCGAACGCATTGAGATTACAAAAGGGCCAGGCTCACTGTTTGGTGCTGGCTCAGCTGGTGGCACCATCCAGATCATATCCAAATCAGTTTTCGATACAGACAGCAACCGAGTCAAATTGGGAGCCGGTGAGTTTGGACAGCAGAACCTGCATGGCCGACTGGCTGGTGATATCAACGACAGTAACGCCTCATCCATCACCGCATCCTACCGTAAAACAGACAACGATTGGCGGGACTGGAATGAGTTTGAGTCCAAACAGCTGGCGCTGAAACACGGTTTTCTTCTGGACAGCGGTGGCACCTTGGAATCGGAACTGAGCTACCATGAAGCGGATCTGCAACTGCCTGGCTCAATGGATGAGGAAGAGTTTGAGCGTTATCTCGATAGCGGCGAACAAAAAGATACCACCAGTAGTCCCTGGCAACACAGTGGGCGCTACTCCACCATCTGGTTTTTCAACTCCCGTTTTGAACAGGAGATGGACAATCTCACCCTGAAACCACGTGTCTACGCCAATCAGTGGGATCACTACCATCCGGTAACCGGTGCCATCAACGACAACCCGGGCACGACTGTTTTCGGTACCGACCTGGAAATCTCATTCAAACATCAGATTTGGGGAGAAAGCACACTGGTCGCAGGTGTGACAGCCCGCCGGGATAACACCGAAGGTGCAAAAAAGTACACCTATGCGGATGTTGAAACAGCCCCGCCACCGGCCTGGAATCCAACCGGACCAGCGACCATTCTACATACCAATTCCGATAGAGCCGGTGACCTGCTTGAAGAAGAGGACTCCACCAATACCCTTTACGGTTTGTACATCCAGGAGACCATGCAACCGACTGAAAAAATTAACCTTGAATTCGGTTTTCGATATGACCGCAACAACTTTGATATCGATAGCACTGCATTTGGTGAATACAGCTATAGTAGTGGGACTTATACCTTCTTTAACACACCGGAACAGACAAAAACCGATAAAACCTTCAATCTTTTCTCACCCAAGCTGGGTTTGACCTACGCCCTGAACCAGAGCATCAATGTCTATGGTGTCGTTGCTCAATCCGGTCAGGTCCCATCCGAGTCGGAAATTCAGAGCAATCCTAAACTGGATGCAGCCACAGCACAGAACGTAGAAGTTGGCTTCAAGGGACGCGAACAGGCCTGGTCATTTGATCTGGCACTCTATCGCACCACCGTCAGTGACGAGATCGTCTCAACCCTTAATGAGGATCTCACCACTGAGTTTCAGAACGCCGGAGAGACCTTGAAGAAGGGGCTTGAGCTGAGTGGCCGTTACGATGTTAGCAACAACATCTGGCTGGAAGGCAGTTTTGCCTACAGTGACTATACCTTCAGCGATTTTGATGAGCTGGTTCGTACCGGACGCACTCAAACGCCGGTCGATCGTACAGGTAATCAACTCCCCTACATTCCGCGTCAGCAGTATGGTCTGGGACTGGGTTACAGCCATCCGCTCGGCATAAAAGCAGTGATCCGCAGTAACAGCTGGGGTAGCTACTACGTCGATAATGCCAATACTGAAAAATACGATGGTTACGACTTCCTGACCAATCTGATGTTCAGCTATCAGACAGGCTCCCATACACTCTCACTGAACGTGGAAAACCTGTTTGACAAGCGCTACGCCACCGAAGTGAAGAAAAGCACCAGTGGCAATAAAACCTATTCAGCTGGCGCACCTCGCAATGCCATGCTCACTTATACCTATCTGTTCTGAGGATGCACGCTCATGAAACCATCTAAACTGGCAATCCTGGTGACTGCCCTGATGTTGCCTCCGTGCGGAGTAGTCTCTGCGGATGAGAAACAGAACCTCAAAAGCAAAAAGCCTGCTGTCTCTCACGGTCACCGGGGAGCCAAAACCTTTCATATTGATCACCTGGATGGCGCCACGATTACCTATATCAGACCCGACCTCTCAAGCCAATCCATAACGCCGCTAATGGGCAAAGTCACCATACCGGTGAGTGGTGTGGACAACTATCACGCCCTGGTTGTGGAGAAGGATTGGGGTGACCATAAAGAGGTGATCATTCGTTACCAGTATATGTTCGGCCGCCCGAGTAAACAGAATCCTGTCAAGTTGACCGCCGCGCAAAAAAGTGAGTTTGAGATTGTTCCGGATCCACTGCCAAGAGAGCACTACCGCTACCACAGTCAACAGACCTGGGGTTTTCTGGCGCGATATCAGGGAGAACTTTTAAGCAATCATCCTTTGATACTGACCACTTCAAATGGCAGTCAGCAGACTCTCTATACCGATGAACATGGCCGGGTCACCTTTGAAATCCCTGATGATTTTCCTGGCCTGACAGAGGGGGAAAGAAGTAAGGAGACAGCACAACTCACCATCAGCGGTGAGTATCAGCAAAACGATATGAACCACTCCACTCAACTGGTTGCCGACTACCGGGTCAATCCCAGCCACTGGCAATCAACAGAGTTGGGGCTGTTGGTGTTGGGTATAGGTTTTCTCGCTGGTGGCTATCTGGGGCAAAACCTGAAGAAACGGGACAAAAAAGCATGAGCACCTTGAATCTTTCCGTGATACGTAAACTGGTGCAGATCAGTGCCTTTGTCTTTTTCGTTTATGGTGGTTTGATTAC
This sequence comes from Candidatus Thiodiazotropha taylori, assembly GCA_019100305.1. Taxonomy (GTDB): domain Bacteria; phylum Pseudomonadota; class Gammaproteobacteria; order Chromatiales; family Chromatiaceae; genus Thiodiazotropha. The sequence goes on from JAHRHW010000009.1 coordinate 20,108, forward strand.
AGGTTACTACCTGGAAGAGAAACTCAGTGGCGCCCTGCCCGCCCTGAGCTGTGCTTACGATTTCCAGGGTTCAGATCTCTGTACCCTGATTCCCATCCAGCACCAGATGGATCACCGGCTTGGTGAGACCATTGCCAAAGGGGGCAATCTGTTGATGGGTGTGATGCCCACACTGATTACCCTGGGCACCTTTTTGGTATTGTTTGTGATACTTAACAAGGCTTTCTGCGGGTGGCTCTGCCCCCTGGGTACATTCCAGGAGCTTCTGCAGATGATCGGTCAAAAAATCGGCTTACAGCGTCAGGAATCACTCTCCAAATCCCTGGTTGCTAAGGTTCGCCCTGTAAAATGGTTTATTCTGGTGTTGCTGGTCTTCGGCTTCCCCTTGCTGACTGGTATGGGGATGTTGAATCATGATCTGGGAGACCCCTTCTGCAAGATATGCCCCAGTCGAATCCTCACCACACTGGCTACCGGCAGTACCGAACAGCTTCATGTCGATACGGCAAATGTCACCACCATCACTCTGACATTATTCGCTGACTTTCTGTTCGGACTCATGCTTGCATTGGGATTGACGCTGCGCCAACCCTTCTGCCGAATCTGTCCGATGCTGGCGCTACATGCGGTGTTTCGCAAAATGGGATTGTTACGGTTGATCAAAAATGCATCCCCACGATGTGATCGTTGCGGACTTTGTGCTAAGGCCTGTCCTATGGATATTCATGAAATCCATACTGACATGACCAGTCGGAATGTTACCTTTGAAGACTGCACACTCTGCGGACGTTGCGTTGAGTTCTGTCCTGATAAGGATGTTCTGCAACTGAAATACGCATTCATACCCATCTTCCGGGCCGATCCCCACTATTTCAAGAAGCGAAAGAAGGCACAGACCAATTGGGAAAAACAGAGTCTGCTCAACTGGTTTGGCAACAAGGGAAGCAACAGCAGGGCTGAACCCTCATGATCCCGATCGAACCTGTCAGTCTGAGCTTTGGATCTGCCCTGTTACTGGGCCTCAGTTTCGGATCGGGTCCCTGCACCATTGCCTGCCTCCCCTATCTTGGACCGGTATTTACCGGTAGTGATCAGCGCGACTGGGGCGCATGGCGTACCCTGTTGCCTTTCTCACTCGGGCGTATTTCCGGATATACCTTGCTGGCAGCCGCCGCTGGATGGGCTGGGCTTTGGGTGGAAGATCTGGTTGCGGAACCCTGGGTACGCTGGTTTCTCGGTGGCGCCACAATATTGGTCGCACTTTCGATCATTTTTCGCCGCCAGCCCAAAGCCTGCAAATCTTCATGCCAAAACGTCCAGTCGATAACAGTTGATGATTTGACCTCCAGCCTGAAAACCACACCGTTGGCGAACAGGAGCCTGCCAGGCAGTCTCTATCTGATGGGCTTTGGCATGGCGCTCAACCCCTGCGCCCCCCTGACAACCCTGATACTCGCAGCCGCTACCAGCGCCAGTCTGCTCAACGGAGCGGTATTGGGCGCGGGGTTTGCGATGGGTGCCGTGTTCCTGCCAACCCTGGTATTTGCAACAGGGCTTGCCCATTTCGGCCGCCAGATCAGGCTCCATTTGAATCGCCACCGACTGGCCCTCGAAAACACCAGCATCGGACTACTCATCCTGATCGGATGTGCCACAGCTTTAGGATGGATTACACCATGAACTTTGAAGAACTGATTGCAAAAGGAGGCCCTGTCATATGGATACTCCTCGCCTACTCGTCGATCGGTCTGGCCATTGTACTTGAACGTTACCTGCTGTTTGTCCGCCTGAGCCGGATACCCAAAGCCTGGCTGTCGAACCTCGGTAAGTTACTTGAACTTAAAGACCGCCAACAACAGATCGCTGGGTTGAAGGGACCAGAAGCCCGGATCATTCAAGCCATGGTACAGGCCGATAGCGAAGGTGTGAAAGATCTGCAAGGGGTTGGCAACCGGGTGCGCGATGAAGAGGTGCAACGAATGACATTCGGTCTGCGTACCCTATCGATCCTTGGCAATACCGCACCTCTTCTCGGTCTGCTGGGGACGATCACCGGTATGATAAAAGCCTTTATGGTGATTGAACAGGCGGGTGGCAAGGTGGATGCCCAGGCGCTGGCCGGAGGCATCTGGGAGGCCATGATCACCACAGGCGTCGGTCTTGCCGTCGCAATCCCATTGCTGTTGTTGCTCCACTTTCTGGAAGGCAGCGTGGAACGACGGGCACTATCGATGACTCGCTGTATCGCACTGCTGTTGGAACGTCGCTCATCAAGCGTCAGCCAGCCGGAGGAGCTCCAGACATCACATTGGGAGAGTATCACCGATGGGGTATGAGTACCGCAGACACTCCACTCACGTGCTCAATCTGACCCCCCTGATCGACATCGTCTTTCTACTGCTGGTTTTTTTTATGTTGACTGCCCATTTTATCGAGGATGAGGCCATTGACATACAACTACCTGAGGCACTCAGTAGTCAGCCGAGCCAGGATGATGCGCCATTGGTGATCACTTTGCTACCATCAGGAGAAATTGTGCTTGATGGTGAGACGACACCGCTGGAGCAGCTCGATGAGACTCTCAGTGCCATGCTTCATGCGAACAGCAAACGTATGGTGCAACTCAAAGGTGATCAGGCTGCCCAGTTTGGCCAAGCCATCAAAATCATTGATGCAGCCCGGCGTGCCGGCGCTGAATCCCTGGATATTCTGACCGACAAACCATGAGCGAGGGCAAGCTTTTCAGATACACGTCTGCCATCGCACTTTCATTGGGTCTGCATATGACCTTTATGACCAGTTGGTCCGAAATCAGGGTTGAACATGCAAAATTCAAAAAAAACCTAAGCGACCCCCTACTGGTACAATTAAGCTTTACTCAACCTACACCTGAACCCGTTCGACAGAAGCCGGTTGAGATAGAAAAGGTGAAACACACTCCCAAGCCGATCCCCCCCAAAAAATCAAAACCCAAGAAGCGACCGGTTAAAAAGATTGTAAAGCCCAAAAAACCACCACAGAAAATAGAGCCCCCGCCAATTGTTGAAGCAGCACCGACACCACCAATTGAACCGGTGAACATTGCACAACCGGCCCCACCGAAGAGCCAACCCAAAGCACAACTATTGGAGATCTATCTTGCAGAGATTCTATCGAGCATAGAGCAAAAAAAACGCTACCCAACGCTAGCACGACGTAAAAATATTGAGGGAAATGTGCGTGTCAGTTTCAAACTCTCATGTGGCGGAAATATCACTGACTTGGAGATTCAGGGAGCACACGGTTTGTTGCGTAAAGCGGCCAATAAAGCCATCAAGGCCGCTCAGCCTTTTCCAATGATCCCGCAAGCATTGAAGTGTCCGCTGCCCATAACATATGCTATGGCCTATTCTCTGAACCAGTAATCCATCTTACCTTTGCACTGGCTGATCTGTTAGACGCATTTTGAGGAGTTGATCGAGTGATCGGTCGTCGCTCCATCAACTGCTCATCGGTGGTTGAAGATTCGCAAGACAAAAAAAACCCGCGTGAGGGGAAACACGCGGGTAAGGGTAAAACTACCTGATTCTCAATCGTGGTTTATTTCATTCTCGTGGCACTCTACACAGCCAACCATATAACCTTTCTCAAAGGTGGCACTGTTTCCATCCGGACAGAATGCCGTGCTGGAATCGCACTCCAGATCCCGGGTAACCGCCATACGTGAGAGCACCGTACCCAATCCATCTGGACCATGGCATGCTTTACACTCATCTGCATTGCGCTCTGCCATATCACCATGACCACCATCGGCGAACCGGGTATTGCCGACAGGATGCATACCGTGCGGACCCCCAAGGGTGTTTCCTAAATCACCTTCGTGACAGGTGCTGCACTCAATTATGGTGCCTTTATGGCCCTGCAGTTGATTGGCCGCCACGTTATCGTTTGCATCATCATGCTTGTTCGGCCAGATACCGTGTGTTGCGCCATGACAGGCCTCACAGAAGATTCCTTCGTGCCCCACACTGACACGATAGAGCATGGGATTACCGATGCGAGGATCATCGGGTCCGGTCACTGCCGGGTTATCCGCCTCGATGGTATTTTCAGCAAAACGCTTGTTGCTCGGTACGATCGGAGTGGCCTTACTGTCATCCGAGAGATAGGCTTTGAATAGCCTGATGTTGTCCGAATTGCTGTCAGTATCGGCAGGATTCACCACCGTACCAGGCATACCGGCCATATTATCCATCGCATCACCGGTATGGCAGGAACCACAACCTGGCTCATTGGCCCAGGGCACTCGGGGTTGTTGCGGATCGGCAGTCGTATCATAGAAGTTGCCGCCAAGAACAAAGTCTCCTGGATTATCCGGAGTCACCTTATCGGTAAAATCCCTACCCACCTGCATCATATCACCGTGACAGTCCTGACAGAGCATGCCGCCATTTGACATGGCACCGCGCAGACAATCGGTACGTCTTCCGGGATGACACTGGTAACAGGTCTCCTGCAGTACCTCACGACGCTCCTGATGATTGGCGACAACGCCAAACTCATCTTTGATGGCATCCGGCATGTCAGGAAAGATCAACGCACCACTCTCATCAGTGAGACTACCGTGGTGACTGTGCATCACATTCGACATACTCTTAACGGAGATCTGATTACGACCATTGGCAAAATCACCATACGGATCAAACTCCGGACCCAACGGACCCAGCTGAGCAAGATCGAGTGCCGGTGTGTAGTGACACTGCTGACAGACCACCGGAGTCTGATTTTCCAGATCAGTGCCGTGCTTCTGATCATGCAGACGGACCAGATTCAGGTCCGTGGCATACTCCTTGCTGACTTCATCCGGCACCATCTCATACATCGGATCATCCAGGGAGGATGCAACCTCAGCTAAAGCGGCTGTTGCGAGACCGTTGCCACCATCCACATCTGCCCCGTGACAGGCGCCACAATTGGCTTCACCGGAGATTGGCACAACGGTATCCACCGAGGCCAGAACAGTCTCACCCTGCTTGGCCTGGACGCGATAGAGCGGCCATGGGTTTTCCAGACCGAAATCATCAAACGCACTGATGGGTATACCAGGCGCTTCAAACCAATTCACGTCCTCAACAACATAACCGAACTGGAAGTTCCTATTCAGTCCCAGGGCAGGAAACATATCGATGAAGAAGGGCTGATCCGTGACAAATGCCTCGAACTTCTCAAGCGCATTTTCCACATAGGGCCCATGACGGCCTGGCATTGCCTGTTGCTCAGCAGCGAGACCAAAATCCCCCAGATAGAGTTGCTCAACATTCGGCATGGGCAGACCCAGGTCGAGAATGCCCTCCACCGGTCCGGCTGGATAGAAAGCTGGAAGAATACCGGGTGGATAGAAAGGATCATAGGCGTCCCGGGCCACATCCCAGAAGTTGGTTTTGAAGACCTCACCAGTGGTTGCATTCCTGCTCGAATAGACCGGGCCGGATTGGGCTGAATTCAGACCAGTCGTAGTGATCGGATCCAGTGGATTTGAAGCCGCTGAATAGTAAACATCCACATCGTTGGGCCCAAGGATCTCCGGCTTGAGACCACGCTTGATGACTGTTGCGTGGAGCACATTGAATGGTGGCAGGATGCTTGAAATACGGGTATCGAAGTCACCGCAATGCATGCCAAGGTCATTGACAGCAAATACACGATAATCGTTGCTATTGATGAGTGGCTGTTCTGGAACCGGGGCACCCGGCATACCGTTCTGACTGGTTGAATTGATCGATATCGTAGTTGGCTGACCACCCTCCTGAATCGATGCAACAGTGATCACTTCGGTAGCAGCGCCCTCGCTATCCTTGACGGTAAGCATCACCTGAAAGATACCGGTTTCGCTATAAACATGGGATGGGTTGGCTTCATTACTGGTGTTACCGTCACCAAAATCCCACAGATAAACCAGCTCACCCATTTCCGGATCACTGGAACCCTCACTTGAAAAGTCAACCA